>JBEKLU010000029.1:0-43572 GCA_050010035.1 Roseiarcus sp. | reverse complement strand
CGCCTACCTCATCAAGGCGCAGGCCGCCAACCCCGACGTTCTCCTGGTGCTGCCGCAAGGCTCGGACATGGTGAACTGCCTCAAGCAGATCGTGCAGTTCGGCCTCAACCAGCAAATTCACGTGGCGGGCCTTCAGCAGGAGCTCGAGTCGCTCGAGGCGATGCCCCCCGAAGCGCGCATCGGCATTTGGATGTTCGAATGGTACTGGAAGCAGCCGGGCGTTCCCGGCGTCGACAAGTTCGTCGCCGACATCCGCAAGGTCAACGGCGGCAAGGTTCCGACCGCGCGCCATTGGTTCGGCTACACTTCGGTGCACACGCTCGCCGGGGTCGCCAACCAGCAGAAGACGCTCGACTCGGTCGCGCTCGCCAAGGCGCTCGGCAATTTCGAACTGCCGCCTGAAATCAAGCTGCAACCGAACAAGTGCTACTACCGCTCAGGCGACCACCAGTTGATGACCTCGGCCTTCGTCGGCGAGGCGCAGTCCGGGGGCGCCGGCGATCCCGAGGATCTGTTCCGCGTCGACCACGTGATCCCCGGCGATGAGACCGCGCCGGCCGAAGACGCGACAGGCTGCAAGCTTCAATGGCCGGCTTAGGCCGCGATGACGCAGCTTCTGCTCTTCAACGTCACCAACGGGCTGATCATCGGCGCGTTCTACGCGCTGATGGCGCTCGGCCTGTCGCTGATCCTCAACTTGAGCAACGTGATCAATTTCGCCCACGGCGGGTTTCTCGTCATCGGCGGATACATCGCCTATACGATCACGCCCTACGTCGGCTTCTGGGGGGCGCTGCTGATCGCGCCCGTGCTGACCGCTCTCATCGGCCTCGTCGTCGAGGCCGTTCTGATCCGTCCGCTCTACGGCCGCGATCCGCTTTACAGCCTCTTGATGACCTTCGGCCTGGCGTTCATCATCGAGGACGGCACGCGCTTCATCTGGGGCGCCCAGGGCAAGCCGGTGACGATCCCGCCCTTCCTCGCCCGGCCGCTGAGCCACCAGTTCTTCTTCATCACCGGCTATCGCCTGTTCATGGTGGCGATGGTGACGATCGCGGTGGGGCTGATATTCGCGCTGTTGCGCTATACGCGGCTCGGCATTCGCATTCGCGCCGCCACGCTCGATCTGGAGACGGTCGCGGCGATGGGCGTCAACGTCAGGATGCTGCGATCGCTCAACTTCGCCGGCGGCATCTATCTCGCCGGCCTCGCCGGCGCGCTGGCGGCGGGGCAGCTCGGCCTCGAGCCGACGATGGGGACCGGCCTGCTGATGCCGAGCTTCATCGCCATCATCATCGGCGGCGTCGGCAGCCTGACGGGAACCTTGATCGGCGGGTTGCTGATCGGCGTGGCCTCCGGCGTCACCGCGGTGTTCGCGCCGGCCGCCAGCGAGGCGGTGATGTACGTGCTGATGGCGGTCATCCTGCTGGCGCGCCCGCGCGGCCTCATGGGCGAAGAAGGCATGATGACGTGACCGGGGCCCTCTCGTCGCGAAAGCTGGCCGTGCAATTGGCGATTTGGGCGCTGCTGGCGTCGGCGCCGTACTGGATGCCGCCGCTCGGCGGCTACACGGCGCTCGGCACGCGCGTGCTGGTGCTGGCGCTCGCCGCGATGTCGGTCAATTTCCTGCTCGGGTTCACCGGGGTCTTGTCGTTCGGCCACGCCGCCTATTTCGGCCTGGGCGCCTACGGCGCCGGCCTCGCCCTGAAATTTCTCGCGCCGAGCACGCCGCTCGCGCTTGTCTGCGGCATGCTGCTCGGCGGGCTCGTCGGCGCCGCGCTGGGATGGGTCATCGCGCGCCGGCGCGGCGTCTACTTCGCCATGGTGACGATCGCGATCGGGCAGGTGTTCTACTATATCGCCTTTCAGTGGAGCTCGGTGACCGGCGGCGACGACGGCCTGCGCGGCTTTTCGCGCCAGCCGATCGACTTCGGCGCCTTCAAGCTCGACATCGTATCGAACTCGCAAGCCTTCTATTACTTCGTGCTCGTCTGTTTCGCGCTCGTCGTGGCGATCATGGGCTTCATTCTGCGCTCGCCGTTCGGGCGCACCCTGATCGCCATCCGCGAGAACGAGCGGCGGGCGCGATTTCTCGGCATCCCGGTCGATCGCCACATCTGGCTCGCGTTCTCGCTATCGTGCTTCTTCATGGGCTTCGCCGGCGCGCTCTATGCGCTGTTGAACAATTTCGCCGACCCGCGCGGCCTGCATTACAGCCAGTCCGGCGACTTCGTCATGATGGCGGTGATGGGCGGCATGCGCAATTTCTGGGGGCCGCTGCTCGGCGCGGCGGTGTTCGTGGTGCTGCAGGACTATCTCTCCAGCGTCACCGTCAACTGGATGTCGGGCGTCGGCGCGCTGTTCGTTCTCATCGTGCTGTTCTTTCCGCGCGGCCTTCTCGGCTTCGTCAAACGCGGGAGCCAGGCATGAGTGCGCAGCCGCGCGCCAAAGTCTTGGAAGTCGCCAACGTCGGCAAGCGCTTCGGCTCTCTGGTGGCGGTCAACGACGTTTCGCTCACCGTCGCGCGCGGCGAATTGCGCGCCATCATCGGGCCGAACGGCGCGGGAAAGACCACCTTCTTCAATTTGATCAGCGGCTTCTTCGCCCCCAGCGCCGGCCGGATCGTCTTCGAAGGGCGCGACGTCACCGCGATGCCGGCGCATCGGCGCGTCGCCATCGGCATGGCGCGGACCTTCCAGATCACCGAAATATTCCCCGAGCTCACGGTCTACGAGAATCTGCAGATCGGCGCCGAGATCGCCGCCGGCTATCGCCTGCGCCCATGGATCAGCCGCGCCGAAAGATCGGCGATCCGCCGGCGGATCGAGGAAATCCTCGACCTCTCAGGCTTGACCGGCAAGGTCGATCGCCTGGTCGGGGAGCTCGCCCACGGCGACCAGCGCGTCGCCGAGATCGCCACGGCGCTGACGTTGCGGCCGCGCCTGCTGTTGCTCGACGAGCCGGCCGCCGGCATGGGCGACCAGGAGACCTACGCAGTCACCAAGCTCATTCGCGACCTGCACCGCGCCGGCGAGATGGCGATCGTGCTGATCGAGCACGACATGCGCGTGGTGTTCGGCCTCGCCGACCGCATCACCGTGCTCGATCAGGGCGCGCTGCTCGCCGAAGGCTCGCCGCAGGAGATCGCGGCCAACGCCAAGGTGCAGCAGGCCTATCTGGGGAAGGCGGCATGACGGCGGCGCTCGCGGCCGAGGGCCTGCACACCTACTACGGCAAGAGCCACATCCTCAACGGCGTCGGCATCGAGGTCGCCGAGGGCAAGATCACCGCATTGTTGGGGCGCAACGGGGCCGGCAAGACGACGACCTTACGCTCCCTGATGGGGCTGACGCCGGCGCGCAGCGGCAGGATCACGATTTTCGGGCGGGAGACGACGCGCTGGCCGACCTACCGCGTCGCGGCTTCAGGCGTCGGCTACGTGCCGGAAGGGCGGCGAGTCTTCCCCAATCTCAGCGTCGAGGAAAACCTGAAAGTCCCGCTCGAGCGCCAGGGGCCGTGGACGATCGCGCGCGTCTTTCAGCTCTTTCCTCGCCTCGCCGAGCGCCGGCTGAACCGCGGGCGCCAGCTCTCGGGCGGCGAACAAGAAATGCTGTCGATCGCGCGCGCCCTGATGCTCAATCCCAAGCTGCTGATGCTCGACGAGCCCTCGCAGGGGCTCGCCCCGCTCGTCGTCGGCGAGGTCTTTCGCATCGTCGCGGCGATGCGCGACGAGGGCATCTCGATCCTGCTGGTCGAACAGAACGCGCTGATGAGCCTAGAGATCGCCGACCACGCCTATGTGCTGGACAACGGCGCGATCGTTCATTCCGGCCCGGCGCGCGAGCTTGCCCGCGACGAGGCGCGGGTGCAGGCGCTGGCGGGGGTCGGGGGAGGGGATTGGACGCGGATTTAGCGCGCCCCCCTACACGATCCCCGCCGAAGTTCCCGTCGCCGCCGGCCTCTCCCGCGCCTTCACGGCGCGATAGCCCGAGGCGCGATAGGTCGCGATCGGCGCGACGGCGCCGCCCGAGCGCAGGCGCGCCATCGCCACGGCTTCCGCCGCGAGCGTTTTCAAGCGCATATGGAATGAACACGAACCTCAGTGTGGTTCGACGTTGTTCTTGATCCCGAGATGCCCCTCGATCGCGCCAAGTCGAACTTCGTTCTCTAGACTTTGCTCGCGAAAGCGTGACACTTCATCGCGCAAGTTCCTGATTTCCGGATCGGTGGCCATGCCCTGATAAATCTCGTCCATGCGCACTTTAATGTCGGCGACGTCAGCTTTCATATCGCGGGTTTGAACAAGCTGCGCCTTCACCGCAGCCCCGAGATAGTGCATGTCCGGCCATGATTTGATGCGCCCGTCCAGGTCTGCGACCACAGTCTCGATATTGGACATGCGGCCTTCCACTCGGTCGAACCGAGCGGCGAGGCGTTTGACTTCCTCGAAAAAGGCTTGGGCTAAGGCGTCGTCCGTCACGGTCCTGTCCTTCCAAGGGCAGATTACCACGGCGACATGAAAATCAGAAATTCAGACAACCGACGTTCAATCGCCCATATTTGTCCGCTCGCGCCGCGCCGCCTGGGGCGCGCCCTACACGATCCCCGCCAAAGTCCCGCCCGCCGCCGGCCGCTCGCGCGCCTTCTGATCGCGATAGCCCGAGGCGCGATAGGTCGCGATCGGCGCGACAGCGCCGCCCGAGCGCAGGCGCGCCATCGCCAGGATCGGCGAGACGTCGGTCAAGAAAGCGCGCTTCAGTTCGAGATGCGCGCCGAGCGCGTCGTTCGCCTCTTGCGCGCTGGCGAGCGCGGCGCGGTCGACGATGAGGGCCTGCGCGTGGGCGCGCTGCAACTCGATCGCCGATTGCATCAGGCTCTCGATCGGGTCGGTGACGTTGTGCGACTGGTCGATCATACAGGCGGGGGCGAAGCCGGCCGCCTTGCGGAGCGCGGCGTCGGCGAGCTCGTTGAAGACGAGGAACAGGCGGAACGGCGCAATCGAGCCGGCGTCGAGATCGTCGTCGCCGTATTTGGAATCGTTGAAGTGGAAGCCGGCGAGCTTGCCGAAGCGCGTCAGCCGCGCGACGATCTGCTCGATGTTGACGCCCGGCGCGTGATGGCCGAGATCGACGAGGCACTGCGCCTGCGGCCCCAGCTCCAGCGCCGCCGCGAAGCTCGTGCCCCAGTCGGCGACGACGGTCGAATAGAAGGCGGGCTCGTAGAGCTTGTGTTCGATGAACACGCGCCAGTCCAGGGGCAGGGCGGCGCAGATTTCGCGCATCGACTCGAGATAGCGGTCGAACGCGCGCGTCGGGTTGGACTGGCCGGCGAAGTTGGAGCCGTCGGCGATCCACACCGTCAACGCCTTCGAGCCGAGCTTCTGGCCGATCGCGATGCACGCCTTGTTGTGGGCGATCGCCGCCTCGCGCACGGCGCGCTCGACGTGGCTGAGCGAGCCGAACTTGTAGGAGAGCGTCTGGCCCGGCTGATCCTGAAAAGTGTTGGAGTTGACCGCGTCGAAGGCGAGCCCGCGCGCCGCCGCCGCCTCGCGCAATCCCGCCCAGTCGCTCGTAAAGTCCCAGGGAAAATGCGGCGAGATTCTCGGCGTCGCGCGCACGAGCTGCTGAATCGTTGCGCAGTCCTCGATCTTGTCCTCGACGCCGCGCGGCTCGCCGGGGCCAGGAAAGCGCGCGAAACGCGTGCCGCCCGTGCCGACGCCCCAAGTGGGGATCGCGACGCCGAAGGCCGTGACGGCGCGGGCGATCGCCTCGATGTCGACGCCGCGGCGCGCGAGTTGCCGGGCGAGCGCTGCGTAATCTTCGTCGAGAGCGGGCCGAGCGGCGCGATTGCTTTCGGCGACCAAGTCGTCGGAGATACGGAAAGTCATAGCGTCGTGGCCTCCGCCTGGCGGTGCGATACGAGGTTCATCGCGTGAACGCCTGCGAATTGCCGGCGTCGACGTTGAGGATGTTGCCGGTCGACTTGGCCGAAAAGTCCGAGGCGAAGAAATAGACCGCTTCGGCGACGTCCTCGGGCAGCACCGAGAGCTTGAGCAACGAGCGCTGGCGGTAGACCTCCTCGAGCGCGTCCTCGCTGACCTTGTTGGAGGCGGCGCGCTGCTGGCGCCACTCGCCGGCCCATATTTTCGAGCCGCGCAGCACCGCATCGGGATTGACCGTGTTGACGCGGATCCCGTGCGGCGCGCCTTCGAGCGCCAGACAGCGCGCCAGATGGATCTCCGACGCCTTCGCCGCGCAATAGGCCGAGGCGCCGGGAGACGCGGCGAGACCGTTCTTCGAGGCGACGAAAACGATCGAGCCGCCGCATTTCTGCCTGATCATCAGGCGGAAGGCCTCGCGCGCGACGAGAAAATAGCCGGTCGCCAGCACATCGAGGTTCTTCTGCCACAGCGCCAAGCTGGTGTCCTCGATCGCGGCAGCGGAGGCGATGCCGGCGTTGGAGACGACGATGTCGAGGCCGCCGTAGGCGAGGACGGCGTCGGCGAAGCTCGCGGCGACGCCGGCCTCGTCGACGACGTCGAGCGGCAGGCCGACGACGGCGTCCTTGCCGTGTCGCTCGGCGATCTCGGCGAGGCGCGCACGAAGCGCCTCGCGGTCGATGTCGGCGAGCACGACGCAGGCGCCTTCGCTTATGAGCCGCAGCGCCGTCGCGCCGCCGATGCCGCCGGCGCCGCCGGTGATGAAGGCGACGCGCCCGGCGAGCGAACGGGGCCTGGGCATGCGTTTGAGCTTGGCTTCCTCGAGCAGCCAGTATTCGATGTCGAACGCCTCCTGTTCGGCCAGGCCGACATAGGCGTCGACACCCGAGGCTCCGCGCATGACGTTGATCGCGTTGACGTAGAACTCGCCGGCGACGCGGGCCGTCGGCTTGTCCTTGGCGAAGGAGATCATGCCGACGCCGGGCACGAGATAGATCACCGCGTTGGGGTCGCGCATCGCCGGCGAATTGGGCCGCTTGCAGCGCTGGTAATAGGCGGAATAATCGGCGCGATAGGCCTCGATCGCTTGGTCGAGCCCCGCGACCACCGCCTCGAGATTGTCGGCCGCCGGATCGTAGGGCAGCGCCAGCGGGCGGATTTTCGTGCGCAGGAAATGATCGGGGCAGGACGTGCCGAGCGGCGCGAGCTCGGCCAGCGCTTGCGAGCCGACGAATTCGAGCACTTCCGGCGCGTCGGTGAAATGTCCGACCTTGCGCTCGGCGCCCGAGATCTTGCCGCGGATGAGCGGCATGAGTCGCGCGGCGATCGCGCGCCGGCGCGCCGGTTCGGCCGGCTCGACGCGCGCCCCGCCGAAGGCCGGGCGCTTCTCGTTGGCGGCGAGCCATTCCGCCGCCTGATTGATGACGCGGAGCGTCGTCTCGTAGCACGCTTTGGCGGTTTCGCCCCATGTGAACAGTCCGTGACCGCCGAGCACGGCGCCGACGAGGCCGGGATTGCGCGCGGCCATCTCGCCGAGCTTGAGGCCGAGATCGAAGCCCGGTCGCTGCCAGGGCAGGAAGCCGAGTTCGCCGCCGAAAATTCGTTTCGTCAGCGCCTCGGCGTTCTCCGAGGCGGCGATGGCGATCACCGCGTCGGCGTGGACGTGGTCGACATGGGCGCGCGGCACGAAGGCGTGCAGCGGGGTGTCGATGGAGGTCGCGCGCGGATTGAGCGCGAAGGTGCAATGGTCGAACAGCGCGACCATCTCGTCCTCGTGCGCGAGGCCGCGATAAAGGCCCTTCAGGCTTTCGAGCTTGTCGAGATAGAGCGTGGCGAAGCCGCCGCGCTTCATCGAGCCGATGTCGCCGCCCGAGCCCTTCACCCAGAGCACCGTGACCGGCTGCTTGGTGAGCGGGTCGGGCATGACGACCTTGGCCGACGTATTGCCGCCGCCGAAATTGGTGATGCGCAGATCGCTGCCGAGCAGGTTGGAGCGATAGAGCAGTTTGCCGGGCTCATCGAGGGCCGCCGCATGGGCGTCGTCCCAGAGAATGCGAAGGGGCTGTGCCGCCGGCCTCGTCATGGAAACGCTCCTCCCCGCTTCTGCGATGGGCGCGACCATAGGGCGAGGCGCGATCACGGTCAATCATGATCGCGCGTTGTTGCGATGCAAAATGATTGATGCGTTGCGATATTGATCGATTATGAAAGAAACTCGTTGACGCTCCTGCGAGTCCATGAAAAAGTTTCCAACAATGAAAGGGAGGCGGACGGTGCACGAGCGCGAGCGCTGGCAGGTGATCAAGGCGATGCTGCGCGAAAACGGCCTCGTGCGCGTCGCCGACGTCTGCCGCGCCACCGACGCTTCGGAGGCCTCCGTCCGGCGCGATTTCGCCAGGCTCGCGCAAAACGGCGTCGCCACGCGCGTGCACGGCGGCCTCGAGGCGGTCTCGGGCGCGCGCGCGTCCGACGCGCCGGCGCTGGCGACGCGCTCCTTCGACGTCAGTCAGACGCTGAACGTCGCCGCCAAGCGCGCCATCGCCAAGGCCGCGGTGGGACTGTGCGAGGATGGCGAGGCGATCATCATCAACGGCGGCACGACGACGTTCGAAATGGGCGCCTTCCTGCGCCAACGCCGGCTGAAAGTGCTGACCAATTCCTACCCGCTGGCGGAGACGCTGATTTACAGCAGCCAATGCCGCGTCGCGTTGCCCGGCGGCGAAGTCTACCGCGAGCAGAAGCTGATCGTTTCGCCGTTCGAGGAGGACGCGATTCAGCGCTATTCGGCGAGCCGCATGTTCATGAGCGCGATTTCCATCGGGCCGCTCGGCGTCATCGAAGGCGATCCGCTCATCGCGCGCGCCGAGACGAAGCTGCTCAAACGCGCCGAGAAGCTCATCGTTCTCGCCGACAGCTCCAAATTCGTCGCGCGCGGCAGCCTGGTCGTCTGCCCGCTGTCGCGCATCGACACGCTGATCACCGACAAGGAGGCGCCCGCCGCGGCGCTCGAAATGCTTGCCCAGGCGGGCGTGCGCACGCTGATCGCCGATGCCGCCCCGCAGTCGACGGCGGCGGCATGATCGGCGCGGCGACCCTTTCCGATCAGCCCGACGAGGCGGCGGACGCGGCTCGGCGCGCGCGCCCGGCCTTGCTGGAAGTGCGCGACATCGAGAAGTCGTTTCCGGGGGTGCGCGCGCTGTCCGACGTGTCCTTCGACGTCGCGCCGGGCGAGGTCCACGCCCTGCTCGGCGAAAACGGCGCGGGAAAATCGACGCTGATCAAGATCGTCTCGGGCGTCTATCGGCCGGATCGCGGCGCGATGTTCGTCGACGGGCGGCCCGTGGACTTTCAGCTTCCGGGCGACGCGCGACGCGCCGGCGTCGCGACGATCTATCAGGAATTGCTCCTCTTTCCCGAGCTGACGGTCGCCGAAAACATCTTCATGGGCCACGCCCCGCGCGCGGCTCTCGGGAGGCTCGATTGGCGAGCGATGCGCGCGCGCGCCGAGGACTTGCTCGCCTCTCTCGAAATCCACGACCTCGCCGCCGACCGGATCGTCGGCACGCTGACGGTCGGCAACCGCCAGCGCGTCGAGATCCTGCGCGCGCTGTCGCAGAACGCGCGCCTGCTGATCATGGACGAGCCGACGGCGGCGCTGACCGAGCACGACGTGACGCGACTGTTCGCGATCGTGCGCCTGCTCACGTCGCGCGGCGTCGGCGTCATCTACATCACCCATCGCCTGGAGGAGATCTTCGCCATCGCCGACCGCGTGACGGTGCTGCGCGACGGCGTCCAGGTCGGCACGCGCCGCGTGGCGCAGACCAACGCCGGCGAACTCGTCCAGATGATGGTCGGGCGCAAGATCGACAACCTGTTTCCCAAAATCTCCGTGCCGGTCGGCGAGCCGGTGCTGGAGGTGCGCGATCTCGTGCGTCGCCCGACGACGAAAGGCGTCAGCCTGACCGTTCGCGCCGGCGAGATCGTCGGGCTCGCCGGCCTCGTCGGCTCCGGGCGCAGCGAACTGGCGCAGACCGTGTTCGGCGTCACGCCGGCGCAATCGGGCGAGATTCGCATCGCCGGCGCGGCGGCGAAAATCGATTCGCCGGGCCGCGCGCGGGCGCTGGGCATCGCTTACGTGCCGGAGGATCGCGGCATCCAGGGCTTGGTGCGGCCGATGAGCGTGCTGCACAACTTTTCCCTTGCCGCGCTGTCGAGCCTCGCGCGCGCCGGTTTCATCGATCGCGCCGCCGAGCGGCGCATGGCGGAGGAGGGCGTGGCGCGCTTCAGCGTCAAGACGAGCTCGCTCGAACAGGTCGCCGGGCGGCTTTCCGGCGGCAATCAGCAGAAGATCGTGCTGGGCAAATGGCTCGCCAACAATCCCAAGCTGCTCATCCTCGACGAGCCGACGCGCGGCATCGACGTCGGCGCCAAGGCCGAGATCCATCGCCTGATGGGCGAGCTGGCGGGCAAAGGCCTGGCGATCCTGATGATTTCCAGCGAGTTGCCGGAAGTGCTGGGCATGAGCGATCGCGTCCTCGTCATGCGCGAGGGACGCCTGGTCGCCGAATTCGATCGCGCGCGCGCCACCCCCGAAGCGGTGGGCGCGGCGATGATGGGCGGCGCCGACGAGGCGGGGAGGGCGGCATGAGCGCGATCGCCGTCGCGCGTCCGCAGGTCGCGCGCACCAGCCTGCTGCGGCGCGTCGCCTCGCAGGAGGCGCTGCTCGGGATCGCCGTGATCGCTCTGGCCATCGTCGTCGGCGTCGTCAATCCGCGCTTCCTGGCGACCCGCAATCTCTCCGACATCCTGCTCGGCAACGCCTACGTCGGCGTCGCGGCGATCGGCATGTCGATGGTCATCATCTCCGGCAATATCGACATTTCCGTCGGCGCGTTGATCGGCGTGCTCGCCACCGTCAGCGGCTCGCTGGCGGTCGCCGGGGCGCCGATCGCGGTGGCCTGGCTGGCGCCGGTGGTCGTCGGGATCGCCGTGATGGCGCTTCAGGGCGTGATCGTCGCCTATTTGCGCATTCCCGCGATCGTAGTGACGCTCGGCATGCTGTCGATTCTCAAGGGCGGATTGATCAGCGTCACCGGCGGCAAATGGATCACCGATTTGCCCGAGGGCTTCCATCTCGCGGATATCGAGCTGTTCGACATCCTGCCGATGCCGGTCCTGATCCTGGCGATCGCCACGATCCTGGCGGCGCTGTGGATGCGCTATTCGGCGAGCGGCCGGGCGATCTACGCCACGGGGGGCAATGCCGAGGCGGCGCGCCTTTGCGGCGTGTCGCCGCAGCGCACGGTGGTGATGGTCTTCGCGCTGCACGGTTTTTTCGCCGCCATCGCGGCTCTGCTGTTCGCCACGCAACTGAAAGTCATTCAGTCGACGACGCCGACCGGCCTCGAATTGACCATCATCACCGCCTCGGTCGTCGGCGGGGTGAGCATTCTGGGCGGGGTGGGAACCGTGATCGGCGCGACTTTGGCGGCGATCCTGATCGCCGAGATCGCCAGCGCGCTCGTCTTCATCAACGTCTCGCCCTATTGGATTCACGCGCTCGAGGGCGTTTTGATCCTGGCCACCGTCATCGCCGACATCCTGCGGCGCCAACGCCGCATGGCGGGAGGCTAGGCGCGATGGCCGTCCTGGCGCAAAACCTCAGCCGCGGCGCGCCGCGTTGGCTCGCCCGCCACGAGACGCTGCTGGCCGCAATTCTCGTCGTCGCGCTGGTCATATTGGGTTCGTTCAACGAGCGCTTTCTGACGATCGACAACCTGCTCAACCAGGGACGGCTGATGACCGAAGTCGGGCTCATCGCCTTGCCGATGACCTTCGTCATCGTCACCGGAGGCATCGACTTGTCGGTCGGCTCGATCGTCGGGCTGTGCGCGATAACCCTGGGATATTCGTGGAAGACGTTCGGCTTTCCGCTGCCGCTGGCGATTCTTTTCGCCATCGCCGTCGGCGGCTTGGCCGGCTTCGTCAACGGTCTGCTGATCACGCGGATCAGAGTGCCGCCGCTGATCATGACGATTGCGACGCTGGCGCTGTATCGCGGCTTGGCGGAGGGGGTCAGCCAAGCCCATTCGGTGCGCGGCTATCCCGAATGGTTCTTCTTCGTCGGCCAGGGCCAATGGCTCGGCGTGCCGACGCAACTGTGGATTCTGTTGGTCGCGATCGTCGTCGCCGGCGTCGCGCTCGACCGCACCACGTTCGGTCGCACGCTCTACGCCATCGGCGCCAACGAAACGGCGGCGCGCTTTTCCGGCCTGTCGGTCGATCGCGTCAAGCTGATCGTCTATTCGCTGTCGGGGCTGATGGCGGGCGTCTCCGCCTGGGTGCTGGTGTCGCGGGTGACGACGACGCGCTCCGACATGGGCATCGGCTACGAACTCGACGTCATCGCGGCGGTCGTGCTCGGCGGGACCAGCATCTTCGGCGGCTCCGGCACGATCTGGGGCACGGCGATCGGCCTGGCGATGATCCAACTGCTGAAAAACGGTCTGGCGCTGACCGGCGTCAAGGGCGACGCCACCATTGTCGTCATCGGCGCGGTGCTGATCGCCTCGGTCCTGATCGCGAGTTCTCTGCAGCGACGCCGGGAATACGGCGCTTGACGGAGTGGTTGCCGCAATGCGGCGTGTAAGGGAGGTAATAGGCATGAATGCGAAATTGATGACGACCGTGGCGTCGGCGATTCTCGCCGTGACGCTGGCGACCGCCGGCGCCCGCGCCGCCGATCACTGGGACGGCGGCGACGATCTTGCGGTCAATCCGCTCGCCTGCGGGGCCGGCCCGGCGGCGCCCGCCGCCGCGCAGCCCTACGACGGCGGCCAAGCGACCGGCGCGCCCGACAAGGCGGGCAAGCCGATCACCCTCGTCGACGTGCCGAAGCTGATCGGCATCGGCTACTTCAACGCGACCTCGAAAGGCATCCAGGACGCCGCCAAGGAGCTCGGCAACGTCACGGCGACGACCGACGGGCCGACCGAGGCCAAGATCGACGAGCAGATCAAGTTCATCGACAACTACATCACGCGCGGCGTCGACGGCATCTTGTTCGCCGCCAACGATCCCGTCGCGATCGCGCCGGTGCTGAAGAAGGCGCTGTCGAAAGGCATCCACGTGGTCGGCTACGACGCCAATTCTACGCCCGACGCGCGCGAATGGTTCGTCAATCAGAGCCCGTTCAACGGCATCGCCAAGGCGATGATCGATTCGATGGCCAAGGAGATCGGCGAAGACAAGAGTTTCGCGATCGTCACCTCGACTTTCACCACGCCCAATCAGGCGCGCTGGATCGCGGAAATGCAGGCCTATGCCGCCAAATGCCATCCGAAACTGAAGTGGCTCGAGACGGTCGAGGCGCAGGAAGACAACGTGCTGTCGTTCAACCAGGCGACGACGCTGATCAACAAGTACGGCGACAAGCTCTCCGGGCTGTTCGGCATGACCTCGGTGGCGACGCCGGCTTCCGCCGAAGCGGTGACCAAGGCCAAGCTGTGCGGCAAGGTGGCGGTGGTCGGATTAGCGACGCCCAACGCGATGAAGCCCTACGTCAACGCGGGTTGCGTCAAGTCGGTGGTTCTGTGGAACCCGGTCGATCTCGGCTACGCCGCCACCTACGTCATGCGCGCGGTCGTCGACGGCAAGCTGAAGCCCGGCGCGACTTCGGTCGACGCGGGCAAGCTCGGCAAGCTGAACGTCATCAACGGCAGCGAGATCCTGCTGGGCGCGCCGTTCATCTTCGACAAGAGCAACATCAACACCTTCGACTTCTGACGAGGAAGAGCCGATCGGCCGGCCCCGCGCGCGAGCGGGGCCGGCTGCAACGCCCGGCGGCTTGAAATGCAACGCTACGCGTTCAAGATGTATCTCGATCCCGGCCGAGCGGCCGAATACCGCGCGCGGCACGCGGCGATCTGGCCGGAGCTCGCGGCGCTGTTGCGAGACGCCGGCGTCTCCAACTACTCGATTCATCTCGACGCCGAGACCGGCGTCCTCTTCGCTTATCTCGAGCGGCGCTTCGATCACACGATGGACGCGCTGCCCGAGCGCCCCGTGATGCGCCGCTGGTGGGATCACATGAAGGACATCATGCGGACCCATCCCGACGGCTCGCCGGTTGCGCTCCCACTCGAGGAAATGTTTCATCTCGATTAGCCCGACGCTAGGGGAGAATGCGCGCATGAGCGGCGCGGTCGCCGTCCTCGACATCGGCAAGACCAACGTCAAGCTGGCGCTGTTCGCGCCGGACGGAACGATCCTGTGGGAGCGTTCGACGCCCAACCGCGTGCGCCCGGGGCCGCCCTATCCGCACGCCGACGTCGAGGCCATCTGGGCCTTCCTGATCGACGCGCTACGCGAGGCCAACGGCGCCCATCGCGTCGAGGCGATCGTGACGACGACGCACGGCTGCGCCGGCGCGCTGATCGACCAAAAGGGGCTCGTCCTGCCGGTGCTCGACTACGAATTCGCCGGCCTCGACGAGATCGAGCCGTCCTACGCGCCGCTGCGTCCGCCCTACGCGCTGACGCTGGCGCCCAAACTGCCGGGCGGGCTCAACCTCGGCAAGCAGATCGCGTGGCAGCGGGCGCGATTTCCCGACGCCTTCGCGCGGGCCAGGCGTTATCTGACCTATCCGCAATACTGGGCCTGGCGCCTCTGCGGCATCGCCGCTTCGGAAGTCACCATGCTCGGCGCCCATACCGAGCTTTGGGAGCCGCTGGCGGGACGCTACTCCAGCCTCGCGGCGGCGCTCGACCTGACGCGCCTGACCGCGCCGTTCCGCCCGGCGTGGGAGAGTCTGGGCGCGGTCGAGGCGGACGTCGCCGCGGCGACGGGGCTCGATCCGACAACGCGCGTCCTCAACGGGGTCCACGATTCCAACGCCTCGCTGCTGCCGCATCTCGCGTTCCGCCGCCCGCCCTTCACCATCGTCTCGACGGGGACGTGGGTCATCCTGATGGCGGTCGGGCTCGGCGTCGAAGCGCTGAGGGACGAGGACGACATGCTCGCCAACGTCGACGTCGAGGGCCGCCCCACCGCCTGCGCGCGCTTCATGGGCGGGCGCGAATATTCTGCGATCGTCGGCGAGGCGCGTGGACCTCTCGAGGCCGACGCGCTGGCGCGCGTCGTCGAGCGCGGCGCCATGGCGCTGCCGTGCTTTGCGGCCCAGGGCGGCCCGTTCGCTCGCCGACGAGGCGAAATTCGCGGCGATTTTTTCGATGCCGATCGTCCCGCGCTGGCGACGCTCTACGTCGCTCTGATGACCGATCTGATGCTGTCCCGGCTCGGCGCTGCAGCGGGTGATCTGATCGTCGAGGGCGGCTTCGTCGCCAACCCGGCGTTCGGCCCGGCGCTCGCTGCGTTGCGGCCGAGGCAGCGCGTCTTGGCCGGCGGCGACGCGGCGGGCGCGGCGCGCGGCGCCGCGCTGCTCGCCCAGTGGCCGCCCAAGAGCGGCGCCGCGCCCGGCCAGACCGCGGTCGCGCCCGCCGTCATTCCCGGCCTCGACGCATACCGCGAGGCGTGGTCGCGGGCGATCGAGGGGGACTGACGCCCGCCGGGCCGTGGACGCTCACGGCGGCTGCGACGCCGGGCGCGCCGAGCTTCGCGCCCGCGCGAAAATGTGCGAGTTTGCCGCAGCGTCACGCGGCTGTCGCGCGATTCGTCGACGAAAAGCGCGATAGCCGGCTCGATGGGAGGGATCGCTTGCGCGCTTTGACGTTGCCGTTCACGCCGCGATTTGTCGTCTTCACCCTGTCGATCCTCTTCGCTTTGACGTTCGCGACGGCGATCGGCGCGTCGATGTTTCCTGGTTGGGACGTCCTGCTGCTTGCGGGCCTCGCCGTGTTCGGCGCCCTTACGCTGCTCGGATTTTATGACCTCGTGCAGACGCGTCACGCGATCCTGCGCAACTATCCCGTCTCCGCGCACTTGCGCTTCATGCTCGAGGAAATGCGCCCAGAGATGCGGCAGTATTTCTTCGAGAGCGAGAACGACGGGCTGCCGTTCTCGCGCAGCCAGCGCGCCATCGTCTACCAGCGCGCCAAGATGGCGCTCGACAAGCGCCCGTTCGGCACGCAGCTCGACGTGTACGCGCAAGGCTACGAATGGCTGCGCCACTCGATCGCGCCGAAGGCGGTCGCGAGCGAGCCGTTTCGCATCGCGGTCGGCGGGCCCGATTGCGCGCGGCCCTATTCGATTTCGGTGTTCAATATTTCCGCGATGAGTTTCGGCGCCCTCAGCGCCAACGCCATTCGCGCGCTCAACAAGGGCGCGGCGCTCGGCGGCTTCGCTCACGACACCGGGGAGGGCGGCTACAGCCCCTATCACCGCGAGGGCGGCGGCGACGTCATCTGGGAAATCGGCTCGGGCTATTTCGGCTGTCGCCGGCCCGACGGCGGCTTCGACGCCGACAAATTCGCCGCCGCGGCCGCCAACGACCAGATCAAGATGATCGAGGTCAAGCTCAGCCAGGGCGCCAAGCCCGGTCACGGCGGCGTGCTGCCGGGCGCCAAGGTCACGCAAGAAATCGCCGCGATCCGCGGCGTCGAAGCCGGCAAGGACTGCCTGTCGCCGGCGCGCCACGGCGAATTCGCGACGCCGATCGAGATGATGAATTTCATCGCGCGATTGCGCGCCCTGGCGGGCGGCAAGCCGGTCGGCTTCAAGCTCTGCGTCGGCCACCCCTGGGAATTCCTGGCGATCTGCAAGGCGATGCTGGAGACGAAAATTCGCCCCGATTTCATCGTCGTCGACGGCAAGGAGGGCGGCACCGGCGCGGCGCCGCTGGAATTCTCCGATCACCTGGGGATGCCGATGCGCGAGGGGCTCGTTTTCGTCCGCAACGCGCTCGTCGGCGCGTCCTTACGCGACTCCATTCGCATCGGGGTCTCCGGCAAGATCGCCAACGCCTTCGACATGGCCCGCGCGATGGCGCTCGGCGCGGATTGGTGCAACGCGGCGCGCGGCTTCATGTTCTCGCTCGGCTGCATTCAGTCGCTGAGCTGCCACACCGACCGTTGCCCGACCGGCGTCGCGACCCAGGACAAGACGCGCTCGCGGGCGCTCGTGGTCGAGGACAAGACCGAACGCGTCCACAATTTTCACCGTTCGATGCTGCTCGCGCTGGCCGAATTGACGGCCGCGGCGGGGCTCGACCATCCCCAGGATTTTCGCCCCCTTCATTTCTCGCGCCGCGTCAACGCGTGCGAGGTCGTGACCTTCGCCGAACTCTATCCGACGCTCGAGCCGGGCGAACTGATCGCCGGCGCACGCGACGAATCGTTGCGCGAGCTCTGGAGGATGGCGCGCGCCGACAGCTTCGCGGTCGCGACATGACCGGTTTGGCAGGCTCGCCCGGAGCGCGCGCCGCGACGCGCCTCAGGTCGGCTGCAGCGGGATCAAGTCGTCGGCGCCGAAATTGACCGCGATGGATTCGCCGCGAGCGGGCAGGGCGCCTGCGCCGCGGTTGAAGGTGTCGACGATGATGGCGGCGCGCGCGAGCCGTATGCGCACACGCACCACCGCGCCGAGGAAGGAGACGTCTTCGATGACGCCGGCGAGCGTATTGCGATCGTCGCCGCCTTCGCCGAGGCGCAGCGCCTCGGGCCGCAGCGCCAACGCAAGAACGTCGCCTGGCTTGGCGCCGTTGAGCTTGCGCCGCGTCGTCGCGCGCTGGCCGTCGATGTCCACCGCGCCGGCGGAGGCGTCGACGATCGTGCCGTCGAGAAGATTGAGCGTGCCGACGAAGGAGGCGACGAAACGCGTGCGCGGCGCATTGTAGATTTCGCTCGGCGTTCCCACCTGCTCGATCGCGCCCTCGTTCATCACGACGACGCGATCCGACATCGACAGCGCTTCTTCCTGGTCGTGAGTGACGAAAATCGTGGTGATGCCCAGATTGCGCTGAAGCGCACGGATTTCCTCGCGTAAGGACACGCGGATGCGGGCGTCGAGGGCGGACAGCGGTTCGTCGAGCAGCAGAATCTGCGGGCTCGGGGCCAGCGCGCGGGCGAGCGACACGCGCTGCTGCTGGCCGCCGGAAAGCTGGTAGGGATAGCGCTCGGCGAGTTGCGGCAGCTTGATCATCGCCAGCATCTCGCCGACTCGCGCCTTGATCTCGGCCGCCGGTTTTCCCGCGACCTTGAGGCCGAAGCCGATGTTTTGGGCGACCGTCATGTTGGGGAACAGCGCGTAGGCCTGGAACACCATGCCGATCGCGCGCCGGTTGGCGCGCAGGTTGGTGACGTCCCGGCCGTCGATGCGGATCGACCCTTCCGTCGGCGTCTCGAAGCCGGCGATCATGCGCAGCGTCGTCGTCTTGCCGCAGCCGCTGGGGCCGAGGAATGTCACGAATTCGCCGCGCTCGACCGAGAGGTCGAAGTCCCTGACGACGGCGTTGGCGCCGTAGGTCTTCTGAATGCCGGTCAGCGTGAGGAACGACATGACGGAAAATCCTAACGCTTGCCGGTGGAATTCGGCGCGCCGCCGCCCAACAGCAGAATGAGCCCCATGCAGGCCCAGGTCAGCGCGAAGGCCATGATGGCGAGGGCCGAAGGCTCATACGCGCGCGAGGCGCCGATCAATTGGAGATAGGGGCCGAAGGCAGGGCGATCGAGCAGACTGGCGAAGGTGAACTCGCCGATGACGATCGCGAAAGTGAGAAAGGCGCCCGACAGGATGCCGGAACGGATGTTGGGCAGGATGACGCGAAACAGGATCGTGAAAATCCCCGCGCCTTGGCTCTCCGCCGCTTCCGTCAGCGTGCGCACGTCGATCGACCGCAGAGCCGTCTCGACCGAGCGGTACATGTACGGCAGGCCGAGGCCGACATAGCCGAACATCAGCAACGCGTCGGCGCCGAGCGAGGTCGCGGTCAGCGGCAGGATCGAGGAGCTGCCGTAGAGCTTGATGTAGCCGAACACCAGCACGATCGCCGGAATGACCAGCGGCAGCAAGGTGGTGAACTCGACGATCCCGCGCAGGCGCGGCAGACTCAACTGCACCCAATAGGCGGTCGGCACGACGATGAGAATTGCGACCACGATGGTGACGACCGCCAGGACCGTCGAATAGAGAAAGGACGCCTGGAAACTGTCGCTGGCGAAGACGACGCGGTAGGCGTCGAAACTGTATTCGCCGCGCCGCATGCGCAGCGAGAACTCGAAGGTCGCGACGAGCGGCGCGAGGAAATACGCGACCCCGACGAACACCGCCAGCCAGGCGCCGAATTTGCCGCTCTTCATTTGAGCCACCGGTCCGAGCGCGCGCGCAGGTAGAGATAGGCGAGGTTGGAGAGGCCGGTGATCGTCAACATACCGAGCGCCAGCGCGTAGCCGAGATTGGGATCGTGCAGCACGTCGCCGCGGATCTGCGCGTAGAGCAGGATCGGCACGATGTTGAGAAAGGAGCCGGTCAGCGCGTAGGCGGTGGCGATGGCGCCGAAGGCGTTGGCGAACAGCAGCAGCGAAGCGCCCATGATGCTCGGCCACAGGATCGGCAGGACGATCATGCGCCAGTATTGAAAACGGCTCGCCCCGAGAATCTCGGCCGCCTCGCCCCATTCGCGCTTGACGCCGTCGATCGCCGGCGTGACGACGAGCACCATCAGCGGGATCTGGAAATAGAGGTAGGTGAGCGTCAGTCCGGTGAAGGTGAAGAGATTGAAACCGGCGGCGTAGATGTCGACGCCGACGCTCTTCAACAGGATGGTCACGAAGCCGATGCGCCCGAGCGTCGCCATGAAAGCGAAGGCGAGCGGCACGCCGGCGAAATTCGACGCCACTCCGCTGAAGGTCATCAGGGTCGGCCGCAGCCACTCCGGCAGGCCGCCGCGCAAAACGGCGAGCGCCAGGGCGAGGCCGATCAGCGCGCCGAAAAAAGCCGAGGCGAGGCTGACTTCGACGCTGAGCAGGTAGGACAGGCGGATCGACGGCTGCCAGAGCCGCAGGACGTTGTCGAAGGTGAAAGCGCCGTCGTGATCCTGAAACGCGCCGACGAGCAGCGACGCCGTGGGCGCGATGAGGAACATCATCGCGAACAGAAAGAACGGCGCGACGCCGAGCCACGGCGCCAGATTGGGCAGGCGGACGGAGCGGGCGGGCGTCGCGGAGACGGCTGTCATTCGCGTCCAATTTGCTCAGGAGGGAGGCTAGGCCCTCATCCGGCCCTGCGGGCCACCTTCTCCCGTGAACGGGAGAAGGGATAAGGCCCCTCTCCCGTTCACGGGAGAGGGGTTGGGGTGAGGGGCTGCGCCGGTTACTTCGCCACCGTCGCGCCGACGACCGCGTCCCACTGCTTGGCGATCACGTCCTTGGCCGCCGCCTGTTCGGCGAGCGTCGGGAACTTCGCCTTGGCGTAGCCTTCCGCCGGCGGCAGCGCGGCGAGGAGGTCGGCGGGCACCTTCTTCGTCTCGACGAGGTCGTTGAAGCGGATCGGGTGGCAATAGCCCTTCAGCCAGCCGAGTTGGCCCTCGTCCGAATAGAGGTGCTCGAGCCACAGCTTGGCGGCGTTGGGGTGCGGCGCGTAGGCGCTGATCGCCTGCACGTAGACGCCGGCGACGACGCCGCTCTTGGGCACGATCACGTCGACCTTCGGGTTGCCCTTCAGGCTGTCGCGCCAGGCGAGCGCGTTGTAGTCCCAGGCGACGAGCACCGGAGTGGATCCTTGAGCGATCGAGGCCGCCTTGCCGATGACCGGCACGAAATTGCCCTTCTTGTTGAGGTCGGCGAAGAAGGCGAGGCCGGCCGTCGCGGCTTTCGTCGCATCCACCGAACCGTCGCCGAGGCCCGCCGCATAGACCGCAGTCGTCGCCTGGTTGGAGACGCGCGGGTCGCCCGCGAGCGCCACCGAGGCCTTCAGGTCGGGCTTCAGGAGGTCGGACCAGTCGGCAGGCGCGGTCTTCACGATGTCGGCGTTCACGGCGAAGGTCAGCACGCCGTAATAGTCGCCGGTCCAATACCCGTCGGCGTCCTTGGCCGAATCGGGAATCGTCGCCCAGGTCGAGACCTTGTAGGGCGCCAGCAGGCCGTCGGCCTTGGCGGAGGGGCCGAACGACAGGCCGACGTCGATCACGTCGGGCGCCTGCGGGCCCTTGTTGTCCTTGTTGGCCTTGATCGCCTCGACTTCATCGCCCGAACCGCCATCGGGGTTGAGTTCGTTGACGGCGAGGTTGTACTTCGCCTTGAAGCTGTCGATCAGGGCGCCGTAGCCGCACCAGTCGCGCGGCAAGGCGATGACCGTGAGCTGACCCTCTTTCTTCGCCGCGGCGACCAACGCGTCCGGGGGGCCGGCGAACGCCGGCGCGGCGAGAGCCAGAAGCGCTCCGGCGGCGATCGAGCCCGACAAAATCCCGCGACAATTCATCAATGGCGCCCTCATGGCGAATCCACGTTTACGCCGCGTCGGCCGACTTCATGCGACCGTTGCCCGTAAGCCCGCGCTGTGACAGAGGCGTGTCGGCGGCGAGGCGAGGCGCGAAGCGTCCTCTCGGCGCCCATCAGTCTGCGACGCGCGCCAAACGATTGCAACGTCCGCACTGCGCGGCGCCGGCGCCTGGGACGCTTCAACCCCGTCGGGCGAGGTCCCGGCACCGCCGGCCGACGCGGCGCCGCGAGAACGGTCGATCCGGGTCCTTGCGCGCCGAACAGGTGGCGGGCCAAGGCGACGACAGCCTCGGCGAGACGCGCGCGCGCCGCGCCCTAGCGTTCAACAACCGTGGAGACGAGCGAACAGACGATCGTTCCGCCCCGCGTCCGCCTTTACGCGCCGCGCCGGCGGGCGCCGCAAACGGGACCGGCGGCCTCAACGCCCGAGTCGCGATTCGCGTCGGCGACCGGCGCGCGCCTTGCTCACTTCTTCGCGCTCGGGGAGCCCGCTTGCGCTCCTTGCTTGGCGAACCCGCCGGCGGGGGCGCCCGCGGCGGCCGCCTTCGCCTTGTCTTTCTTGGGCTTTTTCGCTTCTTTATGACTTCGCAGTTGTCCCTTGGCCATCACGCGTCTCCCGCGTTCGCTGCACGGCCGATTCGCCGTCGCTCGCAGGTTTTCTTATAGCGCTTTTGCATTGGGCGCGCCAACGACGGACGAGGCGAGAACCGCGCGAGGCGAGCGTCTCGATGCGCGCGGCCCGGGGTCGAAAGCGCTCTTCTGTCGTCGCACGCCTTCCGGTTGTTATGATAACGCCACTATCGCGCCATTTTATGATCTAATGTGCAGGCGCGGAGCCTCACCCTCAAAACCGTCGATTGATCTCATCCCGTGCGCATGATTCTTACGGTTATCGCGGTCGCGCTGGTGGTGGCGCTCTCGGCGGCGCTTTTTGCGCCGTTTTTCATCGATTGGTCGCGTCATCGCGCCCAAATCGAAGCCGAACTCGGCGACATTCTGGGCGCGCGCGTCGTCGTTTCCGGTCCCATCGACATCCGGTTTCTGCCGACGCCCTATTTGCGGCTGAAGAATGTGACGATCGGCGACGACGCGGCGCCGGTCTTCGTTTGCGACAGCGTGCAATTGGAGGTGGCGCTGGCGAGTTTGCCGAGCGGGCGAGCGCGTTTCACGATGGCGCGTCTCGATCGTCCGGTGCTGACGTTGTCGCGCGGCCCGCGCGGATCGATTCGTCTGCCGCAATGGCGCTTCGAGGCGCAAGCCGATCACGTCGCGCTGGACCGCATCGTCGTGACCGGAGGCCGGCTGCGGATCGTCGGCGGCGGCGACGGCGCGCCGCTCGACGTCGCTGGGCTCGACCTCGACGCCGCCGCCGGTTCGCTGATCGGGCCTTACCGCGGTTCCGGCCGCGTTTCGACGCCGGGCGGGCTGCAAGCCGAATTCCATTTCTCGACCGCCGAGCTGGCGAATTTCGCGTTGCCGCTCAAGCTCGAGATCGACCCGAGCGTGAGCTTGCCGGGCGGCGTCTTCGACGGCGCCGTCACGTTCGGGAGTCGCGAGGGCGAGGCCGGCGTCGTCCCGGCCTATGCCGGCGCCGCCGCCCTTTCCGGCGTCGCGGCGCTCACCGAGTCGGGGCCGCCCTCGCCCTGGCGGGTGTCGGGCGCGCTTCACGCCGACCTCGGCGGCGCGACCCTGGAAAACCTCGTCGCGCGCTTCGGTCCGGAAGAGCGCGCGCTCGAAGCGAGCGGAGCGGCGAAGCTCGAAACAGGACCGAGCGCGGCTCTGTCGGCGGACCTCCAAGCCAAGCAACTCAACGTCGACGCGCTGCTGCGCGAGAAGGGCGAAGATTCGGTTTCGCCGGCGCGCGCCCTGGCGGCGTTGGCGAGGGTCTTGTCGCCGCTGAACGCCGGAGGCGGATCGCCGCTGGCCTTGCGGATCGCCTTCGCTGCGCCGACGGTGATCGTGGGCGCGCAAACTCTCAGCGACGTCGCTCTCGACGCGAGGGCGGCGGCGGGGGCGCCGATCGAAGGCGACCTCGCGCTGGGCTTGCCGGGGCAATCGACGCTGCGCCTGTCCGGGGCGCTGGAATTGGGCTCGGCGGCGGGGTTCAAGGGCCGGCTCGAGGCGCGCCTGGGCGATTTCGCGCAATTGCGCAATTGGGCGACGAAAGACGAACCGGAACTCGCCAAGCGGCTCACGGCGCTCGGCGAGGCGGCGCCTTATCGCAATGCCTCGGCGGTCGCCGACGTCGAAGCCTCGGCGGTCGGCTTTTCCGCGCGCAATCTGCGGCTCGTCGTCGATCGCACGGCGTTGAGCGGCGCGATGGCGTTCACGCGGCCGCTCGGCGAGGAGCGCGGCCGCCTGTTCATGGACCTACGCAGCGACGCGCTCGATATCGACGCGCTGCCCAATCTGAGCGCGAGCGCCGACTTCTTCGGCGACATCGATCTTTCGCTCGCGCTGGACGCGGCGAAGCTGCGCGTCGCCCGTGTCGGCGAAGCCGCGCTCGACAGCGGTTCGCTTTCGCTCAAGGTGACCAGGACCGGCGACGAACTTTCGCTCGATCGGCTGTCCGTCGCCGGCCTCGGCGGCGCCGCGGTCGAAGTTCGCGGCGCGTCGGGGCCGCGGGGACGATGGCTCACGCTGCAACTCGACGCCGAGAAGTTGCGCGATTTCGCGGCGCTGATCGGGCGCGTCGCGCCCGGACGGCTGAGTCGGTTGCTGATCCAGCGCGCCGACGCGCTGTCGCCGGCCAAGGCGACCCTGGAGGCGCGGGGGTCGGGCCCCGGCGACGCCGGCGTTTTGGCGCTCGACACCGTGAAGGCGAAGGGCTCGGCCGGCCAGACCCAGTTCACGCTCAGGGTGGAGCGCTCGGGCGAGGCGGCGGGCGCCGTCGCCGCGACCTTCGCGCTCGATGCGCCGGAGGCGTCGGCCTTGTTGCAGCAAATCGGTTTGACGGCGCCGTCGGCGTCGAGCGGACGCGCGCGGATCGAGGCTTCGGCGAACGGGCGATGGGAGAGCGGCTTCGACGCGCGCGTCGCCGCGTCGCTCGCCGGCGCGAATTTCGCTTGGCGCGGACGCGTCAAGCCGGACGCGAAAGCCGACGACGCGCTGCTGTTCGGCGCCGCGACGGTGAAGTCGGACAACGTCATGCCGCTGCTGGCGACGCTCGGCCTCGGCGCGTCCGTTTCGAGCCCGCTCGTTCCGGTCGATCTTTCCGGCGATCTGGTCTTGCGCGGCGGGCGACTCGGCTTTCCTCGTCTGACGGGAACCCTGGCGGGAGCAAGACTCACGGGACAACTCGGCTGGCGCCCGGCGGTCGACCCGATCGCCGCCGCGTCGATCGATCCGGACGTCGCGCTCGCGCAATCCATCGCGGGCGAGCCGCAAGCCACGCCGACGGCGCAGATCGACGGCGAGCTTTCGCTCGATCATGCTAGCCTCGCGACGCTGCTCAGCCTGCCGCTGGGCGCTGCGCAACCGGCCAGACCCGGCGCGATATGGTCGGACGCCGACTTTGCGCCGCCCCTCGTCGCTCCGCCCCCGCTCGACGTCGCGCTGAAGATCGGCGCTCTCGACGTCGTCGACGGGTTGCAAGCGCGAGACGCGACGGCGCGACTCGAGATGGATCGGGGACGGTTCGACATCGACGAATTCACGATGGACGTCGCGGGCGCGCGCGCCTCGGGCCGCCTCACCTTGCGCCGCGACGGCGCGGTCGCGACGCTGAGCGGGCAAGCCACGCTCGACGCGGCGGCCGTGGATCGGCCCGGCTTGCGCGGTAGCTTCGACGCCTCGCTCGCCTTCGCCGGCACGGGGCAAAGCGCCAGCGCGCTCGTCGCCGGATTGGTCGGGGAGGGACGGGTCGAGACCGTCGGCGTCGCGATTCCGCGTCTCGATCCGGACGCTCTGGGCCGCGTCCTCGCCATGGCGCAGGCGCCCGACGCGCGCATCGACGAGACCAATGTCGAGCACGCGCTCGGCGCCGAACTCGACAGGCGGCCGATGAGTCTTTCCGATGGGGCAGCGCCGGCGGTGATGACCGCCGGCGTCGTGCACGTCGGCCCGCGCGATGTTGCGGCGAAGGGCGGTCATGCTTCGGCCAGCGCCGATTTCGACCTGCGCACGCGGAATCTGACGATTCGCGCCACGTTCGCCGAGGCCGGAGACGGGAAATTCTGGAGCGGTCCGCCGCCGAGCGTCGCCGTCGCGGTGGCCGGGTCGCTCGACGCCCCGACGCGCCAGATCGACGCGGCCGCTCTGACCGCCGGCCTCGCCGCGCAGGCGATCGCGCGCGAGAGCGATCGAATCGCCGCGCTCGAGGCCGACATCCGCGAGCGGGCTTACTTCAACAGGCGACTGAAGGCGGAGCAATTCATGCGCCGGCGCGACGCGGAACTGGACGCCTACGCGGCCGATCAAGCGCGACTCAAGTCCGAACAGGATCGTAAACGCGTCGAGGACGAACTGCTCAGGGCGAGCGAGGCGCCGGCCAAGACGGCCGCGCCGGCGCCGGCGACGCCCGATGCTTCGCCGGCCTCGCCGCAAGCGGCAGGAGCGGCGACCATCGGCGCGACCGTTCCGACGCCGCCGCCCGCGCCGCCCAATCTCCGAGAGATTCAGTCCGATCCGACCGCCGGCGGGCTCTACTGAAGCGCGCTTTCCAGGACGAAGACGCGGACCGCCGAGGAGAGGTTGGCGCCGTCGCGCGAAGCGTCGATTTCGGCGATGAGCGCGCTGAGCGATTGCGCGCGAGCGGCGGCGAGCGCCTTCAGCCGTCGCCAAAACGCGTCCTCGAGGGAAACGCTGGTGCGATGGCCGGAAATCGTCAGGGAACGCTTGACGATTCCGGCGCGCGGCGCCCGCGCGCGCGCGTCCGACGTCATTCGTCCTCGCCCGGGCCGGCGAGGCGGTGGCCCTCGAGGCGCCGCTCGACGAGTTTGCGCTCCGCCCGCGCCGCCCGTTTGTCCGCCTTGGGCACGCCGAAAGCCGCCCGATTGGCCGCCGCCGCGTCCTCATCGCGCGCGCGCGCGCTGCGTTTGCGTGCGCGTCGGAGATTGACGATTTCGCCCATCGGGATAGCTCCGTCGCGGCTACTTCTTGCGGAAGGCGTCGATCGAGACGACTTTCGCCGCCTCGCCGTCGTTCCGTTTTTCAGCCTTCTTGGCCGGGCTTTCGCTGGATTTCGGCGCCGTCGCGGACTGGCTCGCCCTCGGCGGCGAGGCCGCGCCCGCCGCGGGTTGGCCTTCGCTCTTCTTGCCCGGCTCGCCCGCGACCGACGTCGCCTTCGCCGGCGCGGGTTCGGCGGCGATGCGCGGCTCGAGCTTGAAACCGAAGGGCACGGAAGGGTCGCTGAAACCGGTGATGGCGTCGAAGGGGACGGTGAGCCGCTCCGGCTTGCGCGAGAAGTTCAGGCTGACCTCGAACGCGTCCGCGGTCACCGCCAAATCCCAGAATTCGTGCTGCAGGATGATCGCCATTTCGTCGGGATAACGCTGGCGCATCGCCGGGGGAATGACGACGCCGGGCGCCTGGGTCTTGAAGGCGATGTTGAAGTGGTGTTCGCCCGGAAGGCCGCTGCGCGCGGCCTCGGTCATCACCTTGCGCACCACGGAGCGCAACGCGTCCTGCACCAGCAAGTCGTAGCGGATGTAATCAATCGGCATGGAATTTCGCGCTCGAAAGCCTGGCGCGAAAGCTAGCCGAGAGAGGCCCTTATTGCAATTGCGGGAGCGCCGGGAAAAGTGGAGGCTTCTGTTGCCAGGCGCCTCCGGACCCCGCCTAAAGGAGCAAACCCTTAGGACTTGAATCCCAGTACCAGCGCCGCATTACGCAGCGAGGGCCACCGGAGCATAGTTGTCATTCGCAACTATAGGTTTGACCCGATAACGGCGGTATCATGCCGAGCGAAAGAGCACCCTTTACATCCCCCGTCGAACCTATTTCGCCCCCGCCGAAACCCGCTTCTCCCGCGGGCTTGGGTGGAGGCGCCGGGTACCGCCCCCGGGTCCGAAAGACTTATTCCGATGTCCATTTATCGCCGTAGCCGCCTTGCGGCGACGAACCCAATATAGGGGTTCAGGGGCGGTTCTGCAAAGGGCGGGGGCGCCGGCCTGTGAACAAGCTGGGCGCTCTTGGCCCCGAGCGCGAGCCGCGCGGGCGCGTTCAAGCCCCGGTCGCCTTCACCAGCTTGTAGTCGATCGCGTCGACCAGCGCCTGGAACGAGGCGTCGATGATGTTGCCGGAGACCCCGACGGTCGACCATCGCGCCCCGCTCGAATCGCCGAATTCGATCAGCACCCGGGTCACCGCGTCGGTGCCGCCCTGAAAGACGCGCACGCGATAATCCAGGAGCTCGAGGTCCTGGATGTGCTTCTGATAGACGCCGAGGTCCTTGCGCAGCGCCAGGTCGAGCGCGTTGACCGGGCCGTTGCCCTCGGCGGCCGAGATCAGCGTCTCTTCGCCGATGCGAATCTTCACCACCGCCTGCGAGGCCGAATAGAGCGTGCCGGCGGCGTTGAATTTGCGCTCGACGCTGACGTTGAAGCTCTCGACGTCGAAGAAGTCGGGCACGCCGCCCAGCATGCGGCGCGCCAGCAGTTCGAACGACGCGTCGGCCGCCTCGTAGGCGTAGCCCTGCGCCTCGCGGTTCTTGACCTCGTCGAGCAGGCGGGTGAGCCCGGAATCGTCGGCGCGCGCCTCGATTCCCATCCGCGTGAGCTGCGCGATAAGGTTGGAGCGTCCCGCCTGATCGGAGATCAGGATCGCGCGCGCGTTGCCGACGCTCTCCGGCGGCACGTGCTCGTAAGTGCGGGGGTCCTTGGCCAGAGCGGATGCGTGAATGCCCGCCTTGGTGGCGAAGGCCGAGGCGCCGACGTAAGGAGCGTGCCGATCGGGCGCCCGGTTCAGCAATTCGTCGAAGGCGTGCGAGATCTTGGAAATTTCGCCCAAGGACTCCTCGGAAACGCCGATCTCGAATCGCTGGGCGATGCCCGACTTGAGCGCCAGGGTGGGGATCAGCGAGACGAGATTGGCGTTGCCGCAGCGCTCGCCGAGGCCATTCAAGGTTCCCTGGACCTGCCGGACGCCGGCCCGCACCGCCGCGAGCGAATTGGCCACCGCGTTGCCAGTGTCGTTGTGCGCGTGAATGCCGAGATGGTCGCCGGGGACGGCGCGCGCGACTTCGGCGACGATGCGCTCGATCTCGTCGGGAAGCGAGCCGCCGTTGGTGTCGCAAAGCACCACCCATCGCGCGCCCGACCGGTAGGCGGCGCGGGCGCAGTCGAGCGCGTAGCCGGGATTGGCCTTGTAGCCATCGAAGAAATGCTCGCAGTCGACCATCGCCTCGCGCCCCGCGGCGAGCGCCGCCTTCACGCTCTCTTCGATGCAGGCGAGGTTTTCCTCCAGCGTGCAGCCGAGCGCGACGCGGACGTGATAGTCCCAGGTCTTGGCGACGAACACGATGGCGTCAGCGTCCGCGGCGATGAGCGCGTTAAGGCCGGGATCATTGGCCGCCGAGCGTCCGGCGCGTTTGGTCATGCCGAAGGCGCAGAACCGCGCGCGCTTCGTCGGCTTGCGCTCGAAAAACCGCGTATCGAGCGGATTGGCGCCGGGATAGCCGCCCTCGACATAGTCGACGCCGAGCCGATCGAGCAACGCCGCGATCTGAAGCTTGTCTTCCAGCGAGAAGTCGACGCCGGTGGTCAGCGCGCCGTCGCGCAGCGTCGTGTCGAAGAGATAGAGGCGTTCGCGGGTCATATGTCCATCCCTTCAGTGGCGCGTCGGCGCGGGCGCATCGGCGCGGGGCGCTGCGAGGCGCTTGGTCATGGTCGTGTTCGCCAGCCACTGATCGTCGAGCTGAACGAGATTGCGCCGCTGGGCCTCGAATCCCTGGCGCTCGAAGAGGGGGCGCGCGGTGTCGCTGACGTCGCTCGTCAGGCGCTCGGCGCCGCGCGCCGCGGCGAGCCGCGCCAGGGCGTCGATCAGCGCGGCGCCGACGCCGCGTCGGGCGAAGCGAGGATCGACATGAAGCAGGTCGAGAACGTCGGCGCCGAGCAGGCTGGCGAAACCCGCGGCCTCGCGATCGATCACGGCGACGAGCGTCAAAGCCTTGCCGAGGCGCGCGGCGAAGGCCGCCCGGTCGTCGGCCTCGGCCGCCCAGGCGTCGCGTTGATCGCCGCTATAGTCCTCGCCCGCCGTCTCCTCGACGCTGGCCCGAAAAATCTCGGCGCAGCGGTCCGCGTCGCCGGGCAGATAGGGGCGAAGGGTGATCGCGCTCATCGCTTGAATTCCCACGTCGTGCCGTCCTTGGAGTCTTTCAGGACGACGCCGAGACCGGCGAGCTGGTCGCGCAGCCTGTCCGATTCTTTCCAGTTCCTCTCGGCTCGCGCGGTCGCGCGGTCGGCGATGATTTTCGCCACCCATTCGGGATCGACTGCGGCCTCGTCCAAGGCCGAAGCGAGACGTTGCGATTTCGTCTGCTGCAGCAGACCGAGCGAGTTGGCGCTGGCCTTCAGCAGCGCCGGCGCCCAGTCTTGGCCGGCCTCGGAAAGACCAGCCTCAGCCACCCCCACCACCGCAGGGGTCGCCAGGCGATGAAGCTCGAAGAGGGCGGCAGGCGTATTCAGATCGTCGCATAGCGCCGCCTCGACGCTCGGCGCGATCTCACAAGCTGGCCCCACATCACCGACGATGTCGTACCAGCGGTCGAGCGTGCTCTCGGCCTCCTCGAGCGCCTTGACCGTCCAGTCGATCGGCTGCCGGTAATGGGTGCGCAACATCGCCAGCCGAAGGACTTCGCCCGGCCATTTGCGGCCGCCGAATCGGGTCGTGCGCAGCAGTTCGTCGATGGTGACGAAGTTGCCGAGGCTCTTCGACATCTTCTCGCCTTCGACCTGCAGAAAGCCGTTGTGCATCCAGACGTTGGCCATGCGCGGGGCGCCGAAGGCGCAGCAGGATTGGGCGATTTCGTTCTCGTGATGGGGGAAGACGAGATCGACGCCGCCGCCGTGAATGTCGAACACGTTCTTGCGCGGATCGTCGCAGGAAAGGCCGCCGCCGAACGGCTGCAACAGCTTGGCCATCGACATCGCCGAGCACTCGATGTGCCAGCCCGGACGGCCGCGCGCCGCGATGCCGCAGGGGCTCGGCCAGCTCGGCTCGTTGGCCTTGGAAGGCTTCCACAGGACGAAGTCCATCGGGTCGCGCTTGTAGGGCGCGACGTCGACGCGGGCGCCCGCGAGCATCTCGTCGAGCGAGCGCCTGGCGAACGATCCGTAACGCGGGACGCCGGGAAGCGCGTCCATGGCGCTGGGCGAGAACAGCACGTGATCTTCGGCGACATAGGCGACGCCGCGCGCCGCCAGCCGCTCGATCAAGGCGATCATCTCGGCGATATGCGCGGTCGCGGGCGGTTCATGGGTGGGCTTCAGGCAGCCCAGCGCGTCGACGTCCTCGTGGAACTGCCGCTCGGTCCCCTCGGTCACGCGCGCGATCGCCTGATTGAGCGGCAGGTCGGGGAAATCGCGCAAGGCGCGGGCGTTGATCTTGTCGTCGACGTCGGTGACGTTTCGGGCGTAGACGACCGGGCTGTTGGGGAAACGAAGCTGCAGCAGGCGGAAGAGCACGTCGAAGACGATGACCGGCCGCGCGTTGCCGATATGGGCGAAGTCGTAGACGGTCGGACCGCAGACGTACATGCGCACCGCGGCGGGATCGAGCGGCTCGAAAGCCTCCTTCGCGCGCGTCAGCGTGTTGTACAATCGCAGCGAAATCGTCATCGGCGTTCCAAACCTGGTCTCTTCGGCGAGGGCGCGCGCAAGCGCCGGACCGGCCGGTTGATCGCTTCTCGGGAGGTGAGAAATGGAGACGCGAACCAGCCAGCCCGTGAGCTAGCGGCTAATGATGAGAATCCGGCAAATGCGGGACGTCAGCGTCATGGCGGCATCCATCTCGCAGGATCGCGCCGATGTCAAGTTCGCGGAACTTGCGCGCGCGCCTCGGCGCCGTTAACCGGGAATTTATCGTTTCGCCACACAAGTTGTTTACCCAGGCCAATCGCCGCCTTCGTCCCTCTTTTTCGCGCGAGCTGCTCGATGAGTCTTTTCCCCTCCCGACCCGCTGTTCTTTCAAGCCTCGCCGGGCTCGTTCTTTGCGCGGTCGGGGTCGACGGGGCCAGGGCGGGCGAAGCGCATTCCTTCGTCGTGGCCGGCAACGACGGCTACGGGGTCGAGGACTGCCTGGGCGAGGGCGGCGAATGCGGTCGGGTGGTCGCCGACGCGTGGTGCGAGGCGCACGGCCACGGCGGGGCGCTGTCGTTCGGGCGCGCGGCCGACGCCTACGTCGTCACCTGCGGCGAGTGACGTGGCGGCGCGTTTTCAACGCACGAAGTCGGCGCATTTCGCCGGCTCGCCGCCCGTCGCCCCCCACGGCTCGATCGGCACCGTCGAGGTCGAATTCTTCGGTGAGCCGTCGACCAGCTTGTCCGTATAGGTCATATAGATCAGAATGTTGCGCCTGACGTCGCAGCCGCGCACGATCTGCATCTTCTTGAAGAAGAGCGAGCGGCGCTCGCTGAACACGACATCGCCCTGAGCGAACTTGCCCTTGAACTTGACCGGGCCGTACTGGCGGCAGGACAGCGAAATGTCGGATGTCTGTTCGGCCAGACCGAAGGCGCCGGCAAGGCCGCCCCTCTCCGGCGTCGTATAATGGCAAGCGACGCCCTCGACCAGGGGATCGTCGATGCCGTAGACCGCGAGCTTATCGTTGGGCGTCAGCAACTTGAACGTCGTCGACTTGCGGAAAATGAGATCGGGGTCGGCCGAATCGGCGAGCGCCGGCGCGGCCGCGGCCAGGGCGATCACGATTCCCGCGACGCCCAAAAAAACATTCGCTCTCATGTCATTGGCTCCAAACGGCGCGCGCGTTCGATGCGAACGCCGCCGGCGCGCGCGCCGGTCGAGGCCAACATAGGGGCGGCGCGCCCTCGGGCAAGAGCTTCGCAACGCGGCAGGGCGAACGCCGAGTTCGTCGCGCCGCCGATCCATGTCCACGGCGCCGGCCGCGGCTCGACCTCTGGCGATAATGTTCGAATTCGCATATCATCGACAAAAAAAGGGGCGGCCTTGCGGCCCGATCGAGCGAGAGGATGATATGGGCGAGGCGCGCGCGCAAGCGCGGATCGACGACCTGCTGCGGCGCGCCGCGGCGACGCAGCGCCTGGCGATGGAGCGCGCGGTCGCCGGCCTCCGCGTCACGCCGACCCAATTCGCCGTGTTGAGGATCATCGCCGAGACGCCGGGGCTCAGCAACGCGGAAATCGCCAGGATCGAGCGGCTGACGCCGCAGACGACGAGCCTCGTCATCGCCAATCTCGAACGCAAGCGCTGGGTGACGCGTCGCGCGCACGAAACCCACGGGCGCATTCGGCGCGCGAGGGCGACCGAAGCCGGGCTGCGGCTCTTGGGAGAGTGTCGCGAGCGCCTTGGCGGTCCCTATCGCCGGCTCGGCGCGGCGATGCCGGAAGGCGGCGAGAGGCAGGTCGAGACCTGGCTGACCCGGCTCGCGGACGCCGAGGTTTGACCCGAGGCCACGGAATTGCTCAAACCGCGGCGGTTCGAATTCTTTCGCGCGTCGGGCGCTACGCGGTAAGGTCTCGCAATGAACGTCTTGATTCTCGGCGCCGGCGCGCGCGAGCACGCTCTGGCGCTGGCCGTCGCGAAATCGCCCTTGCTGGGCAAGCTCTATGTCGCGCCGGGCAATCCGGGCAGCGCCGCCGTCGCCGAAAACGTCGGGCTGGAGATACGCGATTCTCCCGCGATCGTCGATTTCTGTCGCTCGCGCGCGATTCGTCTCGTCGTCGTCGGCCCCGAGGCGCCGCTGGTCGCCGGCGTCGCCGACGATCTCGAGGCGGCCGGGATTCTCTGTTTCGGGCCGAGCAAGGCGGCGGCGCGGCTCGAGGGTTCGAAAGGCTTCACCAAGGACTTTTGTCGGGAGTTCGGCGTGCCCACCGCCGACTACCGCCGCTTCCGCGAGAAGAGCGCAGCGCTCGCCTATGTTCGCGCGCACGGCGCGCCGATCGTCGTCAAGGCGGATGGCCTGGCGGCGGGAAAGGGCGTCGTCGTCGCGATGACGCTTCATGAGGCGGAGGGCGCGATCGAATCGATGTTCGCCGGCGCCTTCGGCGCCGCGGGCACGGAAGTCGTCGTCGAAGACTACCTCACGGGCGAGGAAATTTCGTTCTTCGCGCTCAGCGACGGAACGCGCGCGACGCCCTTCGCCAGCGCGCAGGACCACAAGCGCGTCGGCGACGGCGACACCGGGCCGAATACCGGCGGCATGGGCGCCTACTCGCCGCCGCCGATCATGACGCCGGGCTTGAGCGAACGCGTGATGCGGGAAATCGTGACGCCCACCGTCGCCGGCATGGCCGAGCGCGGCGCGCCGTTTCGCGGCGTCCTCTTCGCCGGCCTGATGATCGGCGCGGACGGGCCCAGGCTGATCGAATTCAACGTCCGCTTTGGCGACCCCGAAGCCGAGGCGATTCTGGCTCGGCTGGACGACGATCTGCTCGAATTCATGCTCGGCTGCGCCAGAGGCGCGTTGCCGAACCGCGCGCCGAGATTCTCCGACGAGACCGCGCTAACCGTGGTCATGGCCGCGCGCGGCTATCCCGGAGCGGTCGAGAGGGGAACGCCGATCAAGGGTCTCGACGCGGCGGGGCGCTTGCCGGGCGTGTCGATCCTTCACGCGGCGACGCGCCGCGACGGCGAGAGAATCGTTTCCGACGGCGGGCGCGTCCTGGCGGTCACCGCGCTCGGGCGCGACGTGGCCGAAGCGCAATCGCGCGCCTACGCCGCAGTCGATCGCCTGGACTGGCCGGGCGGCTTCTGCCGGCGCGACATCGGCTGGCGAGCGATCGAACGACAAGCGGGAGTTGAACGAGCGTGAAGGCGGCGCGAAAGCTCGACAAGGTCCAAACGAGGCCCTCGGTCGCCATCGCCCTGGGGAGCGGCGGAGCGCGCGGCCTCGGACACATCCTGGCGCTCGAAGCGCTGGACGAAATGGGGATCGCGCCGATCGCGATCGCCGGCACGTCGATCGGCGCGGTCGTCGGCGCCATCTACGCCGCGCACATGGAGGCCAAACAAATTCGCGCCTACGCGCAAGGCGTCTTGCGCAACCGCACCGAGGTCATGGGCAAGCTGCTGCGCGCGCGCGTCGGCCGCTTCGCCGATCTCGTGCTGCGAGGCCGCGGCAATCCGGTGCTTATCGACGGCGAAATCTGCCTCGATCTGTTCTGGCCGGAAGCCGTGCCCGACTTCTTCGACGAACTGGCGATCCCGCTCCATGTCGTGGCGACCGATTTCCACAACCGCCGCGAAGTCGCGATCTCGAGCGGCGCTCTGGGGCCGGCGGTCGCGGGGTCGATGGCGATTCCGGGACTGATAAGGCCGGTCGAGTTCGAAGGACACGTCCTCATCGACGGCGGCGCGGTCAATCCCTTGCCCTACGATCTCCTGTTCGATCACGCCGACATCGTCGTCGCGGTCGACGTGACCTTCGGCGGGCGCTCGCGGGAGCGTCGGATTCCGACCCCGTTCGAGTCGATGTTCGGCGCCGCGCAGATCATGCAGGGCGCGATCACCGCGCAGAAACTCAAGATGCGCCCGCCCGACATCCTGGTGCGGCCCGGAGTCGAGCAATTCGCGGTGCTCGATTTTCTGCGCGTCGGTCAGATCCTGCGCGCGGCGGAAGGGGCCAAGGACGAGTTGAAGCGCAAGCTCAGCGCGCGGATGGAGGCGTCGCTGAGGGAATGAACCGCGCGCCGACGGCGAGTTTCGCGCCGCGCAGGAGTTCGGCGCCCGTCATCGCGGATTTGCCGGCGCGCTGGGCTTCGATGACGCGGATCGCGCCCGCGCCGCAAGCGACGGTCATCTCGGCGTCGAGGACGGCGCCGGGCGGTCCGGAGCTCTCGACGACGGCGGCGCGCAGAATCTTGATGCGCTCCGTCCGTCCGCCGCATTCGATCTCGCCATAGGCGCCGGGCGAGGGCGAGAGGCCGTGGATGTGGCGGCGCACGCTGTCCGCGTCGGCCGTCCAATCGATCGGCGCTTCGCTCTTCTCGATCTTGCGCGCGTAGGTCACGCCGCGCTCGCTCTGCGGGCGAAAGTCGAGGCGTCCGGCCGCGAGGTCGGGCAAGCACTCCGCGATCAGCTCGGCGCCGAGCGCGGCGAGGATTTTCGTCAGGTCGCCGGCCGTGTCTCCGGCGCGGATCGGCGCGCGAATCTCGCGCGCCACCGGGCCGGTGTCGAGGCCTTCCTCCATGCGCATGAGGTCGACGCCGGTCTCGGCGTCGCCGGCCATGATCGCGCGCTGCACCGGCGCCGCGCCGCGCCAACGCGGCAGCAGCGAAGCGTGAATGTTGAGGCAGCCGAACTTCGGCGCGGCGAGCACCGGAGGCGGCAGGATGAGCCCATAGGCGGCGACGACCGCGACATCCGCGTCGAAGGCGCGGAACTCGTCTTGCGCTTCGGCAGTGCGCAGCGTCGCGGTCGTCACGACGGGCAGCGCGTGCGCTTCGGCGAGTCGATGAACGGGGGTCTTGGCGACTTCGAGCCCGCGCCGGCCCGCCGGCCTCGGCGCGCGCGTGTAGACGGCGACGACGTCGTGGCCCTGCTCGACGATGGCCCTCAGGACCGGCGTCGCGAATTCGGGGGCGCCCATGAAGATGACACGCATGGCGCGGCGCATAACATCGCGCGCCCGAAGCGTCAAAACGCGCGTCGCCTCTTTGCGCGACGCGGCGCAGGGTCTACTTTGACTCGATTCGCCGATCGCCGCAGCGGAACCACGAACCCCATGACGACGCCGACGCCGAGCCAAGACCTGGATCTGCGCGTGTACTACGAGGACACCGACTTTTCCGGCCGCGTCTATCACGCCTCCTATTTGCGCTTCATGGAGCGCGGGCGCACCGAGTGGCTGCGCGCGCTCGGCTTCGAGCACGGCGCCCTTGCGGGCGAGCAGGGCCTGGTCTTCGCCGTGCGCGCTCTGGAGATCGAATATCTCGCGCCGGCGGTCATCGACGACCTATTGCGCGTCGAAACGCGCCTGGCGGGAATTCGCGGCGCGGTGATCGAATTCGCTCAACTCGTTCTTCGCCGCGGCGAAAGGATCGCGGAAGCGAAGGTCCGCGTCGTTGCGCTGAAGAACGGCCGCGCCACGCGCATCCCCGGGGAATTGCGCGCGCGACTGGACGGCCGGCGCTAACGCGCCGACGAACGCCGTCAGGATTCGAGGACACGGTCGAGCCTCGCCGCGAGAGCGTCGAGCCGTTCGCCGATATGCACGTCGAGGTCGCGCAGGTCCGCTCGGGTCGGCAAAGGGCGTAACGAGGCAAGAAAATGTTCGCTATTTGTTCTAGGCCGCGAAATGGGTTTGACGCGCCGAACGACGCCTAGCGATTTCGTCGCGCCACGAACCGCTTTCGGGCGGCGTCGAGCTGGCGGCGACGCGCCAAATCCACCCACATGATGCGGGCTTTCATTTCCTCGCGCCGCCGCCTGACAAGATTTGACGCAAAATTGCAAGCGCGGCTTGATGGCGAAAGGACCGTCCGGTAGCTCTTGGGGCCAGCGACGACGTCGCTTCGCCGCGACATTCGGCGGCGCCGGCCCAATCGTCAAAGCCCGGCGAACCGAGCAGAGTTTTCACAGGGAGAAACCGCCATGAAGATCGCGCTCGATCCCTACATGCATCGCCATCTGTCGCTCGAGGAGCTGCCGCGCAAGGTCGCCGAGCTCGGCTACGACTATATCGAGCTTTCGCCGCGCGACGACTTTCTCGCCTGGTGGGTCGCTCCGCGCGCCTATCCCGAACGCATCCAAAACTTCAAGAAGGCGCTGAAGGACCACGGCGTGAAGATCGCCTCGCTGCTGCCGATGTATCGCTGGGCGAGCCCGCACGAGGACGAGCGGCAGACCGCGGTGCGTTACTGGAAGAAGGCGATCGAGATCGCGGTCGAGATGGGCGTCGACACGATGAATTCCGAGTTCGGCCGCGGGCCCTCGCCCGACCGCTCGCACGCCGCCAATTGCTGCGGCGGCCGCTATACCGTCGAGTCGAGCGAATCCGCATGGTGGCGCTCGATGGAGGAGCTGACGCCGATCTTCGAGCGCGAGGGGATCAACCTGCACATCGAGCCGCACCCGGAGGACTTCGTCGAGACGCTGCATCCGGCCGTCGACATGGTCCGCATGATCGGCTCGAAGAACGTAAAATTCCTCTATTGCGCGCCGCACACCTTCTATTTCGGCGACGACATGGCCAAGATGATCCGCGACGCCGCGCCGGTGCTGGCGCATGTGCACGTCGCCGACACTTACAATCACAAGGCCTCCTCGGGCCTGCGCTACATCTGCAATCCGCCGGGCGCGCAAGTGACCGTGCACCAGCACATGGACATCGGTCAGGGCGAGATCGACTGGGACGTGTTCTTCTCCAGCCTCGCCGAGGTCGGCTTCGACGGCGTCGTCACCTCCTGCGTGTTCGCCTGGGAGGAGCGCGCCGACCAGTCCGGGCGCTTCATGCGCGAGGAAATCCTGCGCTACGTCGACAAGTATTGGGGCAGGCCGAAGGGCAAGGCCAAGGCCTGACGCCGCTTGGGCTCGCAAGCTCGTTTTTCGGAGGAATGAGATGACGGTGAATGTCGGCGTGATCGGCGTCGGAATGATCGGCCAGGACCACATAAGGCGGCTGACGAGCGTGCTGGCTGGCGCGAAGATCGTCGCGGTCAGCGACGTCAACGCGGCGCAAGCCCAGGACGTCGCTTCGCGCCTCACCGGCGCCAAGGTTTTTGCGACCGGCGAGGAGCTGATCGCTTCGAGGGACGTCGCCGCCGTGATCGTGACCTCGTGGGGCCCGACGCACGCGACTTACGTGCTCGCCGCGATCGCCGCCGGCAAGCCCGTGTTCTGCGAGAAGCCGCTGGCGACCACGGTAAGCGACTGCTCGGCGATCCTCGACGCCGAGGCGGCGTTCGGGCGGCGGCTGGTGCAGGTCGGCTTCATGCGCCGCTTCGACGCCAACTATCGCGCGCTCAAAGAAACGATCGCGAGCGGCGCCGTCGGCGCGCCGTTGATCTTCAATAGCGCGCACCGCAATCCGTCGGTGCCCGCGAGCTACACCAGCGAAATGGCGCTGGTCGACACCGCGGTGCACGACATCGACGTCGCCCGCTTTCTCATCGACGACGAGCCGGTCGCAGTCACGGTGAAGACGCCGCGCCGCAACAGCCGCGGCGGCGCGCTCGCCGACCCGCTGCTCACCCTGATGGAGATGCGCAGCGGCGCGCTGGTCACCATCGAGACCTCGGTCAACATCGCCTACGGCTACGACATCCGCGGCGAGATCGTCGGCGAGACCGGCGTCGCGGCGCTCGCCGAGAGCAACCCGATCGTGGTCAAGAGCGGCGGCGCTTTCAGCGGCCGCGTGCCGATGGATTGGCGCGAACGCTTCGCGCCCGCCTTCGACGCGGAATTCCGCGAATGGCTCGCCGCCGCCGCCAAAGGCGGCGCGACGGGTCCCAGCGCGTGGGACGGCTATGTGGCGACGGTGGTCACCGACGCCGGCGTCGCCGCGATCAAGTCGGGAGAGCGCGTCGCCATAACTTTAAGCGAACAGCCTGCGCTCTATCGCGCCGCCTGACGCGTGAGAACCGGGGCGATTCGCCCATTTGACGACATACGCCTCGGCGGCGCCGAACCGGCGCTGCGAGGCGGCCTTGGCAAGGAGATCGCATCGTGAATTTCGCCTTGAACCACATGGTCGCGCCGCGCCTCGCGCATGACGCGTTCTTCGACCTCACGCGCAGGCTCGGCCTCGACAGCGTCGAGATTCGCAACGACCTGAAGGGCGTCGCGCTGGCCGACGGCACGAGCGGCAGGCAAGTCGGCGCCGCGGCGAAGGCGCGCGGCCTGCGCATCCTCTCCATCAACGCGCTGCAGCGCTTCAACCTGTGGAACGAGGCGCGCGCCGCCGAAGCCGCTACGCTTGTCGCTGACGCCGTCGCCAGCGGCGCCGAAGCGCTGGTTCTGTGTCCCGTCAACGACGTGAACTACCGGCCTTCGCCGGCCGAGCGGCGCGACGCGCTGCGCAAGGCGTTGAACGGGCTGAAGCCGATGTTGAAGGCGGCGGGGATCGTCGGCCTCGTCGAGCCGCTCGGCTTCGCCGAATGTTCGCTGCGCACCAAGGAAGAAGCCGTCGACGCGATCGAAGCGGCAGGCGGCGCGGGCGCATTCCGCCTCGTCCACGACACCTTCCACCACTTCGTCGCCGGCGAGACGAAAATGTTCCCTGGGCACACCGGCCTCGTCCACATCTCCGGCGTGACCGAGCCTTCCGCGAGCGCCGCGACGATGCGCGATCCGCACCGCGTCCTCGTCGACGCCGCCGATCGCATCGGCAACCTCGCGCAATTGCGCGCGCTGCGCGCCGGCGGCTACGGCGGCGCCGTCTCGTTCGAGCCCTTCGCCGCCTCGGTTCACGACAGCCCGACGATCGAAGCCGACCTCAGAGCGAGCCTGGCCTACGTCAAGGCGGGGCTCGAGGCGGGCTGATCGGCTCAATTCGTGGGCGCAATCGCAGCGCCGTCGCCACTGCGGTCCTTACGCCTGTGTTGGCGCGACGCCGGGCTTGCGCGGGCGGGCGCTCGCCCTTAAGGCGGGAAGCGAATGGGAGCCCGCCGCCATGCGCTTCACCGCGACGCGAATTGTTGTTGCGCTGCTGCTCGGCGCCGCGCCGGCGCGGGCGAGCGCGGGCTGGACCTTTTGCGTCGCCGCCTCTCCGGGCGGCAGGGACGTCTGGATCACCGACGTCTTCGCGGCCGAGCGCGATCGCGAGCGCCTCGAAGCGAATCTGAAAGGCTATCTCAAGACGCAAGGCGTCGCGGGCGCGGTCGCGCAATGTCCGCTGCCCAAGGACGACAAGACCGAAGTCGTCAACGCGCAATTCACCGCGGCCGAATTCAATCGCAAGCTCGGCCACACGCTGCACGAAGTCGCTGCGGCCGAATTCGAGCCGCGGCGGTGAAGGCTTGCGTTGATCTCTGACGGTTGCCAACCGCCGTCATGCCCGCGCTTGTCGCGGGCATCCGAAGGCGAATGCGTAGCATTCGTCCGCGCGCGGTAGAGCTGCCTCCGCCCGTCAAGAAGACGACGAGACCGCGCGGCTATTCGTCGGACGAAGCGGCGGCGGGACGGCGTGGATGGCCAGCGCAAGGCCGGCCATGACGATTATCGATTGCAAACCGCGCCTCACCCGCCCCGCGCCGCCTCCGCGTAATAGTCGATCATGTCCTGCGGCCCGGCGCGATCGAGCGCGATGAGGTCGGCGATGGCCCACACCAGGGCGTCGGCGCGATCGGGCGAGAAGCCTGAGGCGCGCGAGTCGAAGTCGGGGGTCAGCGCGCAGAGCTGGTCCTCGAGCTTGCCGAAGGCGCCGAGGTGAAAAACGATTCCGCGCTCGTAGGCCGCCGCGACCGGCTCGGCGCGCAAGAACTTGCCGCGCGTCGCCGTCACGGTGCGAACGGGAAGGTTCGGCTCGCTCTGGCGCAGCACCTCGACCACCATCTCGCCGCCGTTGTTGATCTCGGCGACGACGCGATTGGCCTTGAAGCGGCGAAAGGCGGCGACGACGCGCGAAGCCCATTGGCCCGGCGTGTCGCCCTGGCTGGTGAGGTCGGCGATGACGTGGATCGCGCCCGGCGCGGTCTTGCCGACGACGACGATGCCGCATTCGTCCGCCTTGGCGCCCGACTTGGCCGGCGGATCGACGCCGACGACGATCTCGGCATAGTCGCCGGGCGCGAGGCGCTGGCGCTCGATCAGCGCGCGCGTCCACAGCGCGCCGGGCGCCTCCTCGACGATCTCGGCGAACAGCTCCTGGCGGCCGATCGCGCGCCCGGCGTAGCGCGCCGTGATGCGCTCGATGAACGCCTGGGCCAGATGATGACGGTTGTCGAAGGTCGAGCCGCGCGTGACGATCGCGTCCTTGTCCTCGATCAGGTGCTTGATGATTTTGGTCGGCCGCGGCGTCGTGGTGATCACCGCCTGCGGCTTGTCGCCGAGGCGCAGGCCGAGCAGCGCCTGCTCGAAGGCGTCGGCGTGGCGCCAGGCGGCGAGTTCGTCGCACCACAGCTTCATGTGCTGCTTGCCGCGCAGCCGGTCGGGCTCCTCGGCGGAGAACAATTGCGACACGGCGCCGTTGGGCCAGGCGAGTCGGGCGGTGGCGCGCGCGTAGCGCGGCCGTTCTCCCTTCGGGCAGATCGCCATCAGGCCGGATTCGCCGAGCACCATGATGTCGCGCACGTCGTCGTGCGTCGCGCCGATGAGATTGACGAGCGCGAAAGTCTTCGTCCATTGGCGCACCGCTTCGGCGCCGGCGCGCGTCTTGCCGGCGCCGCGGCCGGCCAGGATCAGCCAATAGACCCAATCGCCCGGCGGCGGCGTCTGCTCGGGCCGCGCCCAGAGCGACCAGTCGTGAAACAGCTCCTCGCATTGCTTCTCGTCGACCGAGCCGATGAGCTTGGCGCGCTCAGCCGGCGTCAGTTCGAGCAGGAGGCCGATGTTGCGCAGCATCGCCGCCGCGCCGGCGGCGGGGCCTCTCCAGCCCCGCCCGCGCGGCGCGCGCGGCTTGCGCTCGGCCTTCGCGCTCGCGCTCACGCTTCCGACTTCCGCGCCGCGATCATGCGCGCGGCCATCGCGTTGAGCCTGGCGAGAAGCCGCTCGCGCGAGCTCTCGTCGTACGTGGAGCTTGCGGGCGTCAGCTTGGTGAAACCGTGATAGCGGTCGAGCCGGTCGAGAATCTTCAGCATGCGGTCGATCGCCGGCAGGTCGCCCTTCTCGGCCTTCGCCGCGAGTTTGGCGCTCATCGCCTCGAGGCGAACGATCTGCAGTCGCGCGTAGTCCTCGGCCGGCGCGACCCAGCGCCGCCGGAGCTCGTCGCGCAGGATCGTCTCGACCCGCTTGCGCGAAAGCCCTTCTTTCTCGGCGATGGCGTCGACGCCCTCTCCGGCGACGAGCGCGACGAGGATTTTCGGCCCTCGCCGGGCGGGCGCGGCTTGGCGCGCGCGAACGGGCGCGACGGCTGGCGGCATGGGCGATCCTGAAATGTCGGGGGAAAGCGGCGGGCGCTGCGAACGCGCCATCTCCACTGTGAATAACTATGCCCCAAGCGGCGTAACACAGCAAGAAATTGTTGCGACCGGATGGTCGGCGGTCTGCATTTTACCAACAATATCATCGCGTTAGAGCGCGCTATCCCGTCATTGCGAGCGAAGCGTGGCGATGACGGCCGCGGTGGGTCGACCGAAAGGGCGCGCGCTTCTACGCGCCGCGTCGACGTCTCACCGCCGCCGGCTGGCGCCGAAGCCGAGCTCGACCACGTTCCAGGCGAGAATCGCGATGGCGAGCGCGTCGAAGGCGTAGGCGAGGCCCTCGGGCATGGTCCCCTCCGAGCGCGGCTGGTACCAGTGCGCCGCGCCGGCGAGAAGCAGCGAAAACGGCGCCAGGCCGGCGAGCGCCGGCGGCTTGCCGCGATCGGCGAAGCGCTTGGCGCTGACGAAGTATTCGGCCACCGCGCACAGGATCAGCGCGAAGGCGTAGACGAGGAAATAGAGGTGCGTCGCCACGACGATCGGATCGATGAACGCCTCGCGCGCGAGGTCGCGCGGCGCGCGCGGCGCGATCGCCAGCCAGATCGCGGTCATGACGAGCGCGATCGCCGCCGGCGGCAGGCTCGCCAGCGCCCATGTGCGCCGGTCGATCACGCCTTCGGCCTGACGGTAGAGGAAGCGGAAGCGCTCGGCGCTCTTCTCTTGCGCCATCAGTCTCTCAAGAGATCGTTGATGCCGGTCTTGGCGCGGGTCTGCGCGTCGACGGTCTTAACGATGACGGCGCAATAGAGCGAGGGGCCGGGCGAACCGTCGGGAAACGGCTTGCCCGGCAGCGAGCCGGAGACGACGACGGAATAGGGCGGGACGTGGCCGACATGGATCTTGCCGGTGGCGCGATCGACGATTTTTGTCGAGGCGGAGATGAACACGCCCATCGAGATCACCGAGCCCTCGCCGACGATGACGCCCTCGACCACTTCCGAGCGCGCGCCGATGAAGCAATCGTCCTCGATGATCGTCGGGTTGGCCTGCAGCGGCTCCAGCACGCCGCCGATGCCGACGCCGCC
>JBEKLU010000028.1:0-44065 GCA_050010035.1 Roseiarcus sp. | reverse complement strand
GGCGGGCCGCTGATGCACGTCATCGCCGCCAAGGCGGTCGCCTTTCACGAAGCGCTGACGCCGGAATTCAAGAATTACGCCCACGCGGTGGTCGCCAACGCCAAGGCGCTCGCGGCGCCGATCCTTTCCGCCGGCTACGCGCTGGTGACCGGGGGCACCGACAATCATCTGATGCTGGTCGATCTCACGCCCAAGGGCCTCACCGGCAAGGCCGCGGAGAGCGCGCTCGAGCGCGCGCGCATCACCTGCAACAAGAACGGCATTCCCTTCGATCCGCAAAAACCGGCCGTGACCTCGGGAATTCGGCTCGGCTCGCCTGCGGCGACGTCGCGGGGCTTCGGCGTCGCCGAATTCAAAAGAGTGGGCGAATTGATCGTCGAGACGCTCGATGGGCTGGCGGCGCACGGCGAATCGGGGAATGCTGCGACGGAAGCGCGCGTGCGCGAGGGCGTCGCGGCGCTGACGCGGCGCTTTCCGATTTATTGACCTGTTACGGCGCACGAACGTTAGCTAGGACAGTCGATGAGCCACGCCGACATTGCGCTCGTCTACGAGGGCCCCGCCGTCGAAAGCGGGATCATGGATGTGCGGGATCTCGCGCCGGCGCTGCTCGCTTTCGGCAATCTAGTCGAGGCGGCTAACCGGGTCGTCAACGGCGAAAGCGCGACGACCAAGGTTCAGGTCAAGACCGTCGGCGCCGGCTCGTTCGCGATCGGTCTGGATGTGACGGTCGCATTCGTCAAGGCCGTGCGCGATTTTCTAGCCGGTCCCGAGTCGACGGCCGCGGCCAACCTCATCACGATCTTGAGCGGGTCCGGGCTGACCATAGGAGCCGTTGCGCTCGTCAAGCTCCTGAAAGGGCGCTCGCCGTCGGGCACGCGTCCGAAGGAAGCCGGGCGAATTGAGGTAGAGATCGACGGAGAAACGATTGAAGTCGACGAAATCGTGGCGCGCGTTTCGATGGACATGAGCGTGCGGGCGGCCTTGGAACGCGTCGTGGCCGAACCGCTCGCGAGCGAAGGGATCGATGCGGTCTCGATCGGGCCACGAGAAAAGATGGAGCGAATTGAAAAGGCGGAAGGATTCGCGTTCCGTCCTCCGATCGATCGCGAGGCGGGGGCCTACGAGTACCGCTACCGAGCGCCGCTTTCGATCGTTTCGCTGTCCTTCAAACAAGGGAACAAGTGGCGGCTCAACGACGGCCGGACGACGCTGAACGTGACGGTGGCGGACGCGATCTTTCTTCGTCGCGTGGATAACAGCGAGATCGCCTTTTCTAAGGGTGACATTCTGATCTGCGACGTTCGCGTCGAGTCCCGTGAAAGACCGGGAGGCCTGCACGCCGAGTTTTTCATCGAAAAGGTCATCGAGCATCGAAGGCCGGCCCGGCAGGCCTCGCTCTTCGATCCCGGTTCGAATTGATCGCGACGACGCCGGACACGGGAAGGCAAAACCATGCGATGCCCCTATTGCGGCGGGCTCGATACGCAGGTCAAGGATTCGCGCCCGACCGAGGACGCTTCCTCGATCCGCCGGCGGCGCATCTGCTCGGATTGCGGCGGCCGCTTCACCACCTTCGAGCGCGTGCAGTTGCGCGAGCTGATGGTGGTCAAGAAGAACGGCCGCCGCGCGCCGTTCGATCGCGACAAGCTGTTACGCTCGGTCGAAGTGGCGCTGCGCAAGCGCGCCGTCTCGTCCGAACGGGTCGAGCGCATGATCAACGGCATCGTGCGGCAACTGGAGAGCCAGGGCGACGCCGACATTTCCACCGAGCGCATCGGCGAACTGGTGATGGAGGGGCTCAAGGGCCTCGACGACGTCGCCTACGTGCGTTTCGCCTCGGTCTATCGCAATTTTCGCGAAGCGCGCGACTTCAACGCGATCGTCGGCGAGCTGGAGGCCGAGCCGGAAGCGTCGCCGCCGGCCGAGAGCGCGCTGCGGCGAACGCGCGCTCCGCCGCGATGAGCGCGTCGGCGGCGGCCGCGCTGGCCGTGGAGGACGAGCGCTGGATGGCCGCGGCGCTGCGTTTCGGACGGCGCGGCATGGGGCTCGCGGCGCCCAACCCTTCGGTCGGGGCGCTGATCGTGCGCGACGGCGTCCTCGTCGGGCGCGGCGTCACCGCGCCGGGCGGGCGCCCGCACGCCGAACGCCTCGCCATCGACGAGGCGGGCGAGGCCGCGCGCGGCGCCACGCTCTACGTGACGCTGGAGCCCTGTTCGCACCACGGGGCGACGCCGCCCTGCGCCGAGGCGATCGTCGCGGCGGGCCTTTCGCGCGTCGTCTGCCCGCTCGAAGACCCCGACGGGCGCGTCGCCGGCGCCGGCTTGGCGATCCTGCGCGCGGCGGGGATCGAGGTCGGTCTCGGCGCGGGGGCCGAGGCGGCGCGGCGCGACCATCGCGGGCACATCCTACGCGTCACCGAGGGGCGGCCGATGGTCACGCTCAAGCTCGCGCGCACCGCCGACGGCTTCGCGGCGGGCGACGAACACGACGCGCGCCTGGCGATCACCGGCGAGGCCGCCAACCTGCGGGTGCAGGTGATGCGCTCGCTGAGCGACGCGATCATGGTCGGGATCGGCACGGCGCGCGACGACGACCCGCTGCTCACCGTCCGCCTGCCCGGCGTCGACGCGCGGCCGCTGCGCGCGATCCTCGATTCGCGCCTCGATTTGCCGCTGCAGTCGCGCCTCTGCGCGACGGCGAGGGAGTTCCCGACGCTCGTCATCGCGACGAGCGCGGCGGCCGAGGAGCGCGAAGCGGCCTTGAGGGCCAAAAGCGTCGAAGTGGCGCGCGTCGACGCCGATTCGTCCGGCCGCGTCGATCTCGAGGAAGCCTTGCGGCTGCTGGCGCGGCGCGGCCTCACGCGCGTGTTCAGCGAAGGGGGCCCGCGCGTCGGCGCGCGGCTGATCGGCTTGGGGCTCGCCGACGAAGTCGTCCTGCTGACGGCGCTGAAGCCGCTGGGCCGGCGCGGCCTGCCCGCGCTCGACGCGGCGGCCTACGCGGTTCTGAACGATCCGGCGCGTTATCGCGAAATCGAGGTCGCCGTCTACGGCGCCGACACGCTGCGCCGCCTGGAGCGGCTGAGCTGACGACGCGAGGGTCGGGAAAGGAAGGCGATGTTCACGGGCCTGATTAGCGACGTCGGCGAAGTTATTGAAATCGAAGAGATCGGCGAATTGCGCCGGCTCAAAGTCGCCTGCCATTACGCGGCCGACTCGATCCCGATCGGCGCGTCGATCGCGCACGCCGGCGTCTGCCTCACGGTCGTCGACGTCGCGCGGAGCGGGAATGGCGCGAGAATCTGCGTCGACGTGGGCGCGGAGACGCTCGCCGTGACGACGCTGGCGGCGTGGCGGGCGGGGGACAAGGTCAATCTGGAGCGCTCGCTGCGCCTGGGCGACGAACTCGGCGGCCACATGGTCAGCGGCCATGTCGACGGCGTGGCGGAAATTCTGTCGCGTCGCGACTTCGACGGCATGGCGCATTTCGCCTTTCGCGTCCCCGCGGCGCTCGCCAAGTTCATCGCGGCCAAGGGGTCGGTGGCGCTCGACGGAACCTCGCTCACCGTCAACGCCGTCGCCGGCGACGCGTTCGAAGTCCTGCTCATTCCCCACACGCTGGCCGCGACGACCTGGGGCGCGCGCAAGGCGGGCGACAGGGTCAACCTCGAAGTCGACCAGATGGCGCGCTACGCGGCGCGGCTGATCGAGGCGGGGCGCGGCGACGCCCAATCCTAGGTTTGCTTGAAACGCGCCGCACGGCTATGGCTGGCGCCGTATCACTCCAGAAGGGATCGCGCGAGGCCTCGGGCGCAGGACGCCGGAGCGCGCGCGTTGCGCCTCTTGCTCGATCGACGACCGTCCGACGCCCGAACGCAGGCCTCGCTTCCCGCGACCCACGACGCTGCGGCGCGCGAAATGCGCGTCGCCGCGATCGGCTTGATGTGCGCGGCGGCGGTGTGTTTCGCCGGGCTCGACGCATCGACGAAATGGCTGGGGGCGCAGGGCCTGCCGACGGTCGAAGTCGTCTGGGCGCGCTATGTCGGCGCCGCGGCGCTCAGCCTCTTCGCGGCGCGGCCGTTTTCGCGCCCTGGCGTCTTGCGCGCGCGCCGGCCGTGGGCGCAGATCGTGCGCTCGTTCCTGCTGCTCGGCGCCACGATCGCCGCCTTCCTCGCCCTCAGACGGCTGCAAATGGCGGAAACGGCGACGATTTTCTTCGTGACGCCGTTGTTCGTGGCGCTGATGGCGGGGCCGTGGCTCGGCGAGCGGGTCGGCCGGACGCAGCTCGCGGCGATCGCGATCGGCTTCGTCGGCGTCGTAATCGCGACCCGGCCGGGAACGGCCGCCTTCCAGCCGATCGTCGTCGTCGCGGTCGCCGGGGCGGTCTGCAACGCCGCCTATGCGCTGGCGACGCGCTCCCTCGCCGGTCACGACGCGCCGGAGACGACGCTCGTCTGGACGCCGATCGCCGGCGTGGCGGCGCTGACGCCGCTGCTTCCCTGGGTCTGGCGGGCGCCGGCGGGTGCTTTCGTGTGGATGGTCATGGCGATCATGGGCGTCTGCGGGGCGCTCGGCCATTGGCTGCTGATTCTCGCCCATCAACGCGCGCCGGCCTCCGCGCTGACGCCTTTCACCTACACCCAGCTCATCTGGGCGATCGCCGCCGGCGCGCTCGTCTTCGGCGACGTTCCGCCGGCCGCGACGCTGATCGGCGCCGCGCTCATCGTCGCCTGCGGGCTGTTTCTGGCGCTGCACGAGCGCGGCGGCGGCCGGCGCGCCCGCCGCGAACGTCGCGACGCTTGAGCCGGCGCCCGCTTGTGAGCGGCGGGGCGATTCCGGTATGATCGCGCCGCTTCCTCATCCTCAAAGCGGCGGAGTGGACGATATCGGTCGCGATGGATCGTGAAATGGGCGCTTCGCCGTCCGACGTCGGTCTGCGTGCGAATCCCGCCGAACGCCCGACTGAGGCCCAAGCGACATCGTCCCCGGCGGGGGCGAGCCGCTGGCTGGCGCTCCTGGGCGCTTTCCTGATCCACGCGAGCCTCCTGTCCTTCCTGCTCGTCGAGCACTGGCTCGAGCCTGCGACCCCGCCCATGGCGCAGGAGATCCCCGTCGAACTCGTGGTCGAACCGCCGCCGCCGCCGCAAGAGCCCGACGAGCCGGCGGCGAAACCCGACCCGCCGCCGGCGCCGCCGATCGACCTGGAGCCCGCCAACGACGCTCCGCGCGCCGCCAATGACGAGAAGGTCGAAAGACAGGCGCCCGATGAGGCGACCAAGGCGCCCGGCGCGCCGACGACGGCGCAGGCGCCGAGCCTAAGCCCGACGCCCGCCGAAGAAGCGGCCGGGCCGACGCAGCAAAACGAGCCTCGCGCGGCGGAGAATTCCGCCGAGCCGGTCGTCGCCAAAGCCGAAGAGGAGACGAAGGCCGCCGAGGCCGATCGGGAAGCGCCCGCGCAGCAGGCGTCCGCCGACGCGAACCCCCACCCCGAAAAACCACCGGCGCTCGTCGGCGCGCCGTTCCCCACCTGGTCCTCCGGCGCACAGTTTGCGACTTCCGATTACTTGCCGGGCATCGAGCTCGGCAGCGCGGCCGAAACGACGCCGGTCTCCGGCGGCAAAGCCAAATCGACCTATCTGACGATCCTCTATGGGATGATCATGAAGCACGTGCGCCGACTTCCGCCCGCCGGAGCGAACGCCCCGCGACGCGACGGAGCGATCGTCTTCACCGTCGACGCGATGGGCGGCCTGATACAAAGGAGCGTTGCGCGCTCGAGCGGGTCGCGGGAGCTCGATTCGGCCGCCCTGGCGGCGGTCGGCGAGGCGTCGCCGTTTCCGGCGCCCCCACGGGGCATGCCGATCCAACTGCGGTTCACTTACAGCGCCAAGTGAACCGGCTTTCGCGGAATATTCGGCCTGATTTAGAGAGGCGCGCTCACACCGCCGCGCCGCAGTCCCGGCACAGCCCCTGCACTTCGACCATCTGCCGGTGCGGCGCGAAGCCGGCACGGGCGGCGGCCTTTTCGAGCAGGCGCGTGACGGCGGCGTCTTCGATTTCGTCGCTGCGGCCGCATTTTTCGCAGAGCAGCAACACGCCTTGATGCGCGTGGCCGAAATGTTCGCACGGCGCATAGGCGTTGCGGCTCTCGATCTTGTGCACAAAGCCGTGGTCGAGGAAGAACTCCAGCGTGCGATAGACCGTCGGCGGCGCGATCGGCTTGCCCTCGAGGCGCGCCATTTCGTCGATGATCGCATAGGCGCCAAGCGGGGCGGGGCTGCGGCTCAGGATCGTCAGCACGCGGCGGCGCAGCGCCGTCAGTTGCAGCCCTTGGTTCGCGCAGGCGCTCTCGACCTGCGCCGCCCAGGCTGGTCCCATCGCTGCTTGGCCGCTCGAAATCATCGTTTTTCGCCTTGTCCCACGCAAATCCTACCATGCTCGAAACCGCGCGTCGCGCCGAACGTCGCCGAGGCTTGCGTGACGCACTGTTATAACATAACACTCGGCGGGCCGCGCCGAAAGGGGCGCGGCGACAGCAAAGTTGGAGCCATTGCCCATGACCCAGAAGTTTCTGTTCGCCGCGGCCGCGGCGCTCGGCCTGATGAGCGCACCGGCGCTCGCCGACCCGGTCAAGGTCGTCGCCGCCGAGAATTTCTACGGCGACGTCGCCACGCAGATCGGCGGCGCGGACGTCGCGGTGACGAGCATCCTGACCAATCCCGATCAGGACCCGCATCTGTTCGAAGCGAGCGCCGAGACGGCCAAGGCTCTCGCCGACGCGAAAGTCGTCATCGTCAACGGCGTCGATTACGATCCCTGGATGGAGAAGCTGCTCGGCGCTAACAAGGCGCAGGGGCGCAAGGTGATTATCGTCGGCCAGCTCGTCGGCCGCAAAGCCGGCGACAATCCGCATCTCTGGTACGATCCGGCCTATGTGAAAGCCGCGGCCCATGCGCTCGTCGCCGATCTCGAGACGATCGACCCCGCGCACAAAGCGGATTATGACAAGGGCGAGGCGCAGTTCCTCGATTCGCTGAAGCCGCTGGACGCGAAGATCGCCGACATGCGCAAGAAATACGCGGGGCAACCGGTCACCGCCTCCGAGCCGGTGTTCGGCTACCAGGCCGGGCTGATCGGCCTGAAGGTCCACAACGAGAAGTTCGCGCTGGCGGTGATGAACAACGCCGAGCCGACGCCTTCCGAAGTCGCCGGTTTCGAGAACGACCTGAAGGGCCACAGGGTGAAGGCGATGCTCTACAACGCGCAAGCGAGCGAGCCCGCCGTGCAACGTCTGGTGGAGATGGCCAAGGACAACAATATCCCGGTCGTCGGCGTCTCCGAGACCGAGCCGCCGGACTCGACCTATCAGACGTGGATGCTCGGGCAGCTCGACGCGCTCGACGCGGCGCTCGGCGGCGCGGCCAAGTGAGCGCGCTGCGTTTCGACGACGTGACCATCCGACTCGGCGGCCGGGATATTCTCTCGGCCGCCAGTTTCGTCGTCGAGGACGCCGAATTCATCGGCATGCTCGGCGCCAACGGCGCCGGCAAGACCACGCTGATGCGCGCCGCGCTCGGCCTGACGCCCGTCGCTGCCGGCGTGATCAGTGTTCTCGATCAGCCGGTTACGCGCGGAAATTCATCCATCGGCTATATGCCGCAGAATCGCGGCGCCGTCGCGGGCCTGCGTCTGACCGGCTACGACGTCGTCGCCAGCGCGGCCGTAGGCGCGCGATTCGGCTTCGCCCGGCTCGACAAGGCGACGCGGCGCGAAATCGACTGGGCGCTCGATCACGTCGACGCGCGCGAGCTGGCGCGCCGCTCGATCGGCGAGCTCTCGGGCGGCGAGCGCCAACGCCTGCTTCTGAGCCAGGCGCTGCTCGGCCGTCCGCGCCTGCTGCTGCTCGACGAGCCGCTGATCTCGCTCGATCCGGCCTACCAGAAAGGCGTCGTCGACATCGCGCGGCGCCTGCGCGACGAATTGCGGATCGCGATCCTCTTCAGCGCGCACGAACTCAATCCGCTGGTCAACGCGATCGACCGGGTGCTGTATCTGGGCGCCGGCGCGGCGGTGATCGGCGCGGTCGACGAAGTGGTGACCGGGCCGGTGCTGTCGCGGCTCTACGGCGCGGAGATCGAGGTGGTGCGCGTCAGGGACCGCTTCTTCGTCATGGCGGGCGACGTCGAGGTCGAGCGCGACGCGCATCGGCACGAGGGCCACGATCACGCCCACGCCCACGATCCCGGCGGCGCGCATGTTTGAATACGACTTCATGCGCACCGCGTTCGCCGCCTCCGGCGTGGCGGCGATTTTGGCGGGAACCGTCGGCTTCTTTCTCGTGCTTCGCGGCCAGACCTTCGCCGGCCACGCGCTTTCGCACGTCGGCTTCACCGGCGCGACGGGCGCGGCCTTGTTCGGCCTCTCGCCGCTCGCCGGCCTCGTCAGCTTCACGTTCGTCTCGGGGATCGCGATGGGCCTGTTCGGCGAGAAGCTCGCCGAGCGCGACGTGGCGATCGGCATGATGCTGTCGCTGGCCCTCGGGCTCGGCCTGTTGTTCCTGCATTTCTACACTTCGGCGGCGACGCAGGCGACCGCGCTATTGTTCGGCAACGTCCTCGGCGTCGACGATCACGCGCTGCTGAGCCTCGTTCTGATGGCTGTCGCCAGCCTCGCCGCGCTCGCCTTCATCGCGCGGCCGCTGATCTTCGCCTCGCTGCAGGCCGAACTCGCCGAGGCGCGCGGCGTGCCGCTGCGCCTCGTCTCGGCGGCGTTTCTCGCCATCGTCGCGATCGCGACCGCCGAATGCGCGCAGATCGTCGGCGTGCTCTTGGTGTTCACGCTGATGGTCGGCCCCGCCGCCGCGGCGCAGAATTTTTCGCGCCGGCTCAAGGGCGGGGTCGCGCTGGCCGCCGGCCTCGCGCTCGCCGAGGCCTGGGGCGGACTGACACTCGCCTTCTACTCGGATTGGCCGACCAGTTTCTGGATCACCGCGCTTTCGGGGCTGGTCTACTTCGCCAGCCTCGCCGCGCGGCGGCTGACGCGCTAGGAGCTTCGCTCCAGCGCCGCGACTCGTGCTAGACGAAGCGGCGATGACCGCCCAGCAATTCCGTCACATATCGACTCGCGCGCGAACCCCTTCCCCCCTCGCGGGGGAAGGTGTCACGCGAAGCGTGACGCGGACGAATGCTTCGCATTCGCCTTGGGATGAGGGGGGTCGCGCAGAGCGCGACTGCTTTCGTCAGCGCGATTGCAAGCCGTCGCGCTTCGCGCGACTCCCCCTCATCCGACCCTCGCTGACGCGAGGGCCACCTTCCCCCGCGAGGGGGGAAGGGGCGCCGCGGTGACGCCCGCTCCCTTCTTCCTCGGCGTCGAGAGCTCGCTCACCGGCCGGCCTTGGCGGGCGCGGCTCGACGCGGCGGGGGAGGCGCGCGCGCTCGCCATCGCGCAGGCGAGCGGCCAGAGCGAGCTGATGGCGCGCGTGCTCGCGGGGCGGGGCGTCGCTCTTACCGAGGTCGCGCGCCATCTCGAGCCGACCTTGCGCGAGCTGATGCCCGACCCCTTTGCGTTGCGCGACATGGAGGCGGCGACGCAGCGCCTCGAGCGCGCCGTTCGGCTGGGCGAGCGCGTCGCCATCTTCGGCGACTACGACGTCGACGGCGCGGCGAGCGCGGCGCTGCTCAGCGAATATCTCGAAGCCTGCGGCTGCCCGACGATGATCCACATTCCCGATCGCGTCGCCGAGGGCTACGGCCCCAACAGCGAGGCGATGGCCGCTTTCGCCAACGCCGGCGCCACCCTCGTCGTCACCGTCGATTGCGGCGCGGTGAGCCACGAGCCGATCGCCGAAGCGAAGCGGCTCGGCCTCGACGTCGTCGTCTTCGATCATCATCAGGCGCCCGAAAGGCTGCCCGACGCGCTCGCCGTCGTCGACCCCAACCGCCAGGACGATCTTTCCGGCCTCGGCTATCTCTCTGCCGCCGGCGTCGTCTACATGGGCCTCGTCGCGCTCAATCGCGCGCTTCGCGAGGCGGGCTTCTTTCGCGGGCGCGCGGCGCCCGATCTGAAGGCCGCGCTCGACCTCGTCGCGCTGGCGACGGTCGCCGACGTCGTGCCGCTCGTCGGCCTAAACCGCGCCTTCGTCACGCGCGGCCTCGCCGTGATGCGCCGGCGCGAACGCCCCGGCCTGGCGGCCTTGTTCGACGCGGCGGGCGCCGACGGGCCGCCGCGCGCCTATCACCTCGGCTTTCTCGTCGGCCCACGCATCAACGCGGGCGGGCGCATCGGCGATTCCGCGCTCGGCGCGCGGCTGTTGACGACGCGCGACGAACCCAAAGCGCGCGCCATCGCCGCCGAGCTCGACCGCCTCAATCGCGCCCGCCAGCAGATCGAATTGGCTGTTCTGGCCGAGGCCGAAGCGGAGGCGCTGCTCGCGCTGGGGCTCGAGGAGCGCGGCGCGGCGGTGGTGGTGGCGGGCGAGGGCTGGCCGTCGGGCGTCGTTGGGCTGATCGCGGCGCGGCTGAAGGAGCGTTTCGAGCGGCCCGCCTTTGCGCTGGCCCTGAAGGGGCGTGAGGCGACGGGCTCGGGGCGCTCGATTCCCGGCGTCGATCTCGGCCGCGTCGTGCGCTCGGCCGTCGAAGCGGGTCTCGCGCTGAAGGGGGGCGGCCACGCCATGGCGGCGGGCGTCACTCTGGCGAAGAGCCAGATCGGCGAGTTCCGCGCCTTTCTCGAGGAAAAGCTCGCCCAGCCGGTCGCCGAGGCGCGCGCCGTTTCTGGCCTGGCGATCGACGCCGCGCTGACGGCGGCCGGCGCGAACCCTCAGTTGGCGCATTCGATCGAGGCGGCCGGGCCCTACGGCGCCGGCAATCCCGAGCCGATCTTCGCCTTGCCGCGCCATCGCCTCGCGGACGTGTTCGCCGTCGGCGCCGATCATTTGCGCCTGCGCGCGGTCGCCGGGGACGGCTGCGCGATCGAGGCGATCGCCTTCCGCGCCGTCGGCAAACCGCTGGGCGAGGCGCTCCTGCGCCTCAGGGGCGCCAACGTTCATCTTGCCGGCGCGCTCGCCATCAACCGTTACGGCGGCCGCGAGAAGGCGCAGCTCAGGCTCGTCGACGCCGCGGAGGTCGCGGAGTAGCGCGTATCCTATCCGCCAGCCGCGACGCGCCTCAAGCGAGCGCGTCGCCTTCGAACACGATCTGGTCGGCCCATCGCGACGCCGTTCGGCGTTGCTCGGGGCTACGCACCGTCCAAACCATCACCGGCAGCCCCTCGAGGCGGCGCAGCAGAAACGGCGTCGGGTGCGGCAGGTCGTCGAGGCTCCAGGAGAGAAAATCCGGGCGCGTCTCGGGATAGTGAAGGAAGGCGGCGCAGGCTTCTTTCTGCGCGGCCGAGAGAGCGCGCCAATGCCAGCCGCGATAGCTCGCCTCGGCGACCATGCCGAGGGGCGCGATCCCCTCATGGCGCGCGCGCAAAAAAGCGATCGGCGCCGGATCGAAGCTCTTGATCGCGAGCGGCCCGCCGTATTCGCGAGCCAATGCGGCGACGCGCTCGGCCAGCCGCATGTCGCCGTCGAAACGGCTCTTGAGCTCGCAGATCAGCGGCGTGCGGCCGGCGATGCGCGCGAGCAATTGCGGCAGCGTGGGAATGCGCTCGCCGCCGCGGCGGAACGGCGCCGCCTGGATTTCTGCAACGCTCTTCTGGATCACCGCGCCGCGCCGTCGCGTCAGCCGGCCGAGCGAGTCGTCGTGAAAGACCATCGCCTCGCCGTCGCGCGAGAGCTGGACGTCGCACTCGATGGCGAAGCCGCCGCGGATCGCCGCCTCCGCCGCGCCGAGCGTGTTCTCGACGACCCGCTTGCCGGCGTCGTGCAGGCCGCGATGGGCGATCGGCCGCGCGACGAGCCATGCGGGCGCGTCGGCGCTCACCCGCCGATCTCGAAGACCGCCTCGATTTCGCACAAAGCGTCGAGCGGCAGATGGGAAACGCCGACCGTCGTGCGCGCGTGGCGCCCGCGCGGTCCGAACGCCGCGGCCATCAAGTCGGACGCGCCGTTCATCGCCTGCGGCAGCGAGTCGAAGCTCGTCGCCACGTTGAAAAACCCGGCGAGCCGCACAACCTGCGCGATCCTGTCCAAGTCGCCCGTCGCCGCCTGCGCCTGGGCGATCAGGTTGATCGCGCAGCGCCGCGCCGCCTCGCTGGCGGCTTCGATCGACGACTGCGGCCCGAGTTTGCCGACGTGAGCGGGCGCGATTCTGCCGTCAGGGCCGAGCGGCAACTGGCCGGAGACGAACAGCAACGCGCCGACGCGGGCGAATGGGACGTAATTGGCGACCGGCGCGGCGGGTTGCGGCAGCTCGACCCCCATTTCTTCGAGACGCTTGGCGACGAGGCTCATGGGCTGGTCCTTTGCTCGCATGCGGGCGGTCCGCCGTTCGGACGCGCGGGCGAACTTAATAAGCAAACGCGGCGGCGCGCAACGCTCGGCCTTGCGAAGCGGGCTGGCGAGCGCGCGGTCATCCGCGCTAGAAGAGGCCGATGCGCACTGAACGCGAAGGAGGGCGCGATGAAAGGCAAGGCGATCGCGATCACCGGCGGATTTGGCGCTCTGGGCCAAGTCGTCGCGGAAACGGCGGCGCGTCGCGGCGCTTTCGTCGCGACGATCGACCTCGCGAGCGCGCCGCCCGCCGGCCTCCCCGAGCGGCTCGGGCAGGACGCGCTGATGCTGGGCGGCGTCGATCTTTCCTCCGCCGAAGGCGCGCTGCGAGCGATGGCCGAGGTCAGGGCGAGGTTCGGGCGGCTCGACGCGCTCGTCAACCTCGCCGGCGGCTTCCGCTGGGAGAGCGTGGGGGAGGGCGATCCGGCGACATGGGAGCGCCTCTTCGCCCTGAACGTGAAGACCGCGTTGAACGCCTCGCGGGCGGCGCTTCCCTATCTCCTGGAAAGCGGCGCGGGCCGGATCGTCAACGTCGGCGCCGTCGCCGCGGTGAAATCGGGCGCCGGGATGGGTCCCTACGCGGCGAGCAAGGCCGGCGTGCATCGCTTGACCGAAAGCCTGGCCGAGGAATTGAAGAACCGGGGCGTGACGGTGAACGCGGTGCTGCCCTCGATCATCGACACCCCGGCCAACCGGGCCGAAATGCCCAAAGCCCGGTTCGACCGCTGGGTCGCGCCGGCGGATCTGGCCGCTGTGATCCTGTTTCTCGCCTCGCCCGAAGCCAGGGCCGTCACCGGCGCGCTGGTGCCGGTCACCGGCGGAGTCTAGGAGCGGGCGCGCCGCGACGCCGCCTTTCTCGCGCCTCGCGCGGCCGCGCAAAGCCACCGCGAGGCGCCCCGCGCTTGTTTTTGCCGCCCGGCGCGCTTACGTTCGCGCCATGATCTTCGCGCGCCGGCGCGGCAAGGACGTGCGGCGCAATCAACCGGGACAACGGTCATGGGTGGTTTCAGTATTTGGCACTGGATGTTGTTCGGAGGGGTGGCGCTGCTGCTGTTTGGCGGCAAGGGCAAGATTTCCGACATCATGGGCGACGTCGCCAAAGGCATCAAGTCCTTCAAGAAGGGCATGTCCGACGACGACGCCGAGGACAAGCCGGCGACGACGACGCCCCCGCGCAGCCTCGAAAATCGGGTCGGCGCCGCGGTCGACGCGAACGAGACGACCAAGGTCAACTGACGCGCCTGGCGCTAAGAGCCCGTCGCCGGGCGGGGAGCGCGCCGCAGCGCTTCTCCCCTAGGTTTTCGTGTGGCCGGACCGCTCCATGTTCGATTTTGACGTCGGCAAGCTCCTGATCTTCGGCATCGTCGCCCTCGCGGTCATTCCGCCGAAGGACCTGCCTCGCGTCATGCGCACCGTCGGCCAGGTCATGGGCAAGATGCGGCGCATGGCGGCCGAATTCCAGGGCCAGTTCATGGAGGCGATGAAAGAGGCCGATCTGGAGAGCGTCAAGAAGGAGCTCACCGCCCTCGAGCAATCGGCCAAGGTCGGCGCGGCGTTCGATCCGGCGATGGCGATGCGCCGCGAGATCACCCAGGCCGTTGAGGGAGCCAAGGACATCGGCCTCTCCGAAGTGGCGCTGAGCGGCGGCGTCGAGGCGGCTGGCGGCGAACCGGCCGCAGAGGGCGCGATCGCGCCGCGCGAGGACGCCGCGGCGGCTGAAAATCCCGTCGCGAGCGTCGAGCGGCCGAAAGCCGACGCCTCGGCGACGCGGGGCGCGGCGGAATGAGCGCCGAGGACATCGACGCCACCAAGGCGCCGCTGATGGATCATCTCATCGAGCTGCGCATGCGCCTGATCCGGGCGCTCTACGCTTTTTTCGCCGCGTTTCTGGTGTGCTTTTACTTTTCGCGCTCGATCTACAACATCCTCACCGAGCCCTACGTGCGCGTCGTCGGCGCGGAGAAGGCGAAGCTGATCGCCACGCATTTCCTCGAACAATTCTACACCAACATCCGCCTGAGCATGTTCGGCGCCGCCGTCATCGCCTTTCCGATCATCGCCGTGCAGATCTACAAGTTCGTCGCGCCGGGGCTTTACAAGCACGAGCGGCAGGCCTTCCTGCCCTATCTCATCGCGACGCCGATCTTCTTCTTCGCCGGGGCGATGCTGGTCTACTTCGTCGTCATGCCGCTGCTGATCCGGTTCTCCGTCTCGTTGCAGCAGGTCAACGTCGCGGGCGAGGCGACGATCGAGCTGCTGCCCAAGGTCAGCGAATACCTGTCGCTGATCATGACGCTGATCTTCGCCTTCGGCGTGGCGTTCCAATTGCCGGTCGTCCTGACGCTGCTCGGCCACGTCGGCATCGTCAGTTCCCAGTATCTCGTTTCGATGCGGCGCTACGCCATCGTCGCGGTGACCGGAATCGCGGCGATCCTGACGCCGCCCGACCTCATCAGCATGACCTCGCTGGCGTTGCCGATGCTGCTGCTCTACGAGGGCTCGGTGATCGCGGTGCGCATGGTCGAAAAGCGCCGCGAAGCGGCGCAGAAGGCCAAGACATGACCGCGCGCCCGCAGGCATGAAGGCGCGCGACGTTCTAGCGGCGGTTTCGGTTGCGATCGTCTGGGGCCTGACCTTTATCGCCATCAAGATCGGCGTCGGCGAGACGACGCCGCTGACCCTGTCGGCGGTGCGCTTCGTCTTCGCGGCGCTGCCGGCGGTGTTCTTCGTGCGGCCGCCCAAGGCGCCCCTGTGGACTGTCGCGCTCTACGGCCTTCTCATCGGCGTCGGCCAGTTCGGCCTGCTGTTCGTCGCGATCGGCAAGGGATTCCCGGTCGGGCTGGCTTCGCTGGTCGTCCAGGCGCAGGCGTTCTTCACCATCTTCCTCGCCTGGGCGCTGATGCGCGAGATGCCGCGGCGCGCGCAGCTCATCGGCGCGGCCGTCGCCTTTCTCGGCATCGCGCTGATCGGTTCGCGGCGGCTCGACGGGGCGAGTCTTACGCCCTTGCTGATGGTGATCGCGGCCTCGGCGTGCTGGGGCGCCGGCAATATCGCGGCCAAGTTCGCCGGACGGGTCGACATGCTGGCGTTCGTGAGCTGGTCGAGCCTGGCGCCGCCGATCCCTCTGTTCCTGCTCTCCCTCATCGTCGAGGGGCGGGGCGGGATCGCCGCGCTCGCCCACCCTTCCCTCAAGCTCGTCCTCGCCGTCCTCGTCGTCTCCTACGCCGCAACTTTGTTCGGCTTCGGCCTGTGGGCGCGCCTGCTTTCCCATTACCCGGCGGCGACGGTCGCGCCCTTCGCGCTGCTGACGCCGATCGTCGGCATGATCGCGGGATCGCTCGTTTTCGGCGAGCCGCTCGGCCCATTTGAGCTATGGGGCGCCGTTCTGGTAATGGCTGGTCTCGGCTTCAACCTCTTCGGCGACCGGCTGCTGCGCCGCTGGCTGCGTTCATCCGGGTGATTTCATGCACGATATCAAATGGATTCGTGAGAATTCTCAAGCGTTCGACGAAGGACTGGCGCGCCGCGCGCTGCCGCCTCGCGCCGAGTCGCTGATCGCGCTCGACGACCGGCGGCGCGCCGCGATCCTCGAATTGCAGAAGGCGCAGGAGCGGCGAAACGTCGCGTCCAAGGAGATCGGCGCTGCGATGGGCCGCAAGGACATGGCTGTCGCGCAGGCCCTCAAGGACGAAGTCGCCAAGCTGAAGGCGGCGATGCCCGCGCTGGAGGCGGCCGAGAGGGAGGCGGGCGCGGCGCTCGACACGGAACTCGCCGCCATCCCCAACCTGCCCGCGCCCGATACGCCCGACGGCAAGGACGAGAACGACAACGTCGAGGTGCGCCGCCACGGCGCGCCGCCACAATTCCCCGCCGGCTTCAAGCCGAAGGAGCATTTCGAGATCGGCGAGGCGCTCGGCCTGATGGACTTCGAGGCGGCGGCGAAGCTGTCGGGCGCGCGCTTCGTCGTGCTCAAGGGGGCGCTCGCGCGCCTGGAGCGCGCGCTGCTGCAGTTCATGCTCGATCTGCACACGAGCGAGCACGGCTACGAAGAGATCAATCCGCCGGTGCTGGTGCGCAGCGCGGCGATGTTCGGCACGGCGCAATTGCCGAAGTTCAGGGAAGATCAGTTTCTTGCGACTCGCCAGCTTGGCGACACGGAACTCAGTGCCGAGATGCTCTCCGTACGTGAACAGATTCGTTCGCAAACTGCGGCGCAAGCCAGAGATCCAGACATCGAGGAAATGCTGGCGTGGGCGAACGCGGGGATTAATGCGTCATTTGAACGGCTCTTTGAAGACAAACACTGGCTCATCCCCACCGCCGAAGTGCCGATGACCAACCTGGTGCGCGAGAGCATCGTCGACGAGGCGAAGCTGCCGTTGCGCTTCACCGCCGGCACCCTTTGCTTTCGCGCCGAGGCGGGGGCGGCGGGCAAGGACACCCGCGGCATGATCCGCCAGCACCAGTTCGAGAAGGTCGAGCTCGTCTCGATCACGACGCCCGAGCAGGCGCTCGCCGAGCATGAGCGCATGACCGCCTGCGCCGAGGAGGTGCTCAAACGCCTCGGCCTGCATTTCCGCACCGTCGCGCTGTGCACCGGCGACATGGGCTTCGCCTCGCAAAAAACCTACGACATCGAGGTCTGGCTGCCCGGGCAGGGGCGCTTTCGCGAGATCTCCTCATGCTCGGTGTGCGGCGATTTCCAGGCGCGGCGGATGAACGCGCGCTGCAAGGCCGCCGACGCCAGGCACACCCGCTTCGTCCACACCCTCAACGGCTCGGGCGTCGCGGTCGGGCGCGCGCTGGTCGCGGTCATGGAGAACTACCAGAACCCGGACGGCACGGTCACCGTGCCGGAAGTCCTGTGGCCCTACATGGCCGGGCTGACGCGCATCGAGGCGAAGAAGTAGGGCGGCGCGCCTATCGCTTGATCTGGCATTTGCCGAGATCGGCGACCGTCGCGCCGTCGGCGAAGGCGCGGCACTTGTTCGAATACATCTGCGCGACGCCGTTCTTGACGCCGCAGACGGGCGCGTATTCGTCGGTGCAGACAACGGAGCGCGAAGAAGGCGACGGCGCGGCTTTTTCGCCGCACGGACCCTGGTGGGCCACCGTGGCGTCGTCCGCCTTGGCGCAGCCGGCGTTCGAATAGGTCTTCTCGGCGCCGTCCTTCAGTCCGCAGACCGGCGCCCACAGCATCGAGCACAGCCCCGTCGCCGCGGCAGGGGGCGGCGGCGCGACGAGCGCGAGGGCGAGAAGGCCGGCCGCGAGCGCTTTTCTCATTGTCCGCCTCCTCGCGCGATCCTATCTTCTCGGTCGGCTTGCGCAACGATCGCACAAGTCGATGCGTCGCGCGAGTTGACTCGGCGACCCGCGTCGCGCGCTCGATTGCAAACGCTCTGGCCACCGTCATCGCGCGAATCGACGGAGCGCGCTACAACGGCGCTGACGAACCGCGCCCACGCGCGAAAGGCGATCCATGCGAATCTTGCTCACCAACGACGACGGCGTCCACGCGCCGGGCCTGAAGATATTGGAGGCGATCGCCCGGCAACTGTCCGACGACGTCTTCATCGTCGCGCCGGAGATCGACCAATCCGGCGTCGCCCACTCGCTGTCGCTCAACAATCCCCTGCGCCTGCGCGAGATCAGCCCGCGCCACTTCGCGGTGCAGGGCACGCCGACCGACTGCGTGATCATGGGCGTGCGCAAGATCATGGCCGACGCGCGCCCGGACCTCGTCCTGTCGGGCGTCAACCGCGGCCAGAACGTCGCCGAGGACGTCACCTATTCCGGCACCATCGCGGCGGCGATGGAGGGCGCGATGATCGGCATTCCCTCGATCGCCCTTTCCCAGGCCTACGACGGCCGCCAGGGACGCGACAAGACCAACTGGGACTGCGCCGCCAAGCTGGGGCCTGACGTGGTCAAGAAGATTCTGCGCGCCGGCGTGCCCGACGGCGGGCTCGTCAACGTCAACTTTCCCGCCTGCGCGCCCGCGGACGTCGCGGGCGAGGCGGTGACGACGCAAGGGCGGCGCGACACCGAATTGATGCGCGTCGAGGAGCGGCGCGACGGGCGCGCCATTCCCTACTACTGGCTGATGTTTCAGCGCGGCGGCTTCACGCCGGACGCGGGCACCGACATGGAGGCGCTCGCCGCCCGCAAGGTGTCGATCACGCCGTTGCGATTGGACCTGACCGACGAGGCGACGCTGGCGCGCTATGTCGAGGCCTTCCGGAGCCGCTGAGCCATGCCGTCGCCGCGAGACGAGGACGCGCCCGTGACGAACCCAGAGGCCGAGGAACGCGTGCAATTCATGCTGCGCCTGCGCGCGCGCGGCATCGACGACCTTCGTCTTTTGCGTGCGCTGGAGCGCGCGCCGCGCGCCTTGTTCATGCCGCAGCGCTACGGCGACATCGCCGCGCGCGACATCGCGCTGCCGATCGGTTGCGGCCAGACCGCGCCGCCGCCCTCGATCGTCGCCGCGATGATCCAGGCGCTCGATCCGGGCGCCGGAAGCCGGGTGCTGGAGATCGGAACCGGGACCGGCTACGCCGCGGCGCTGCTCGCCCAACTGGCGGGGGAAGTCGTTTCGCTCGAGCGCTGCCAGACGCTGGCGCTCGAGGCGAGCGCTCGCCTCGAGGCCTTCGGCCTCGCCAACGTCCGCGTCGTCTGGGCGGACGGGCTGGCGCTCGATCCCGAGGGCGGGCTCTACGACCGCATCCTGGTCCACGCCCTGATCGAAGCGCCCGCTCCGCGGCTGACGAGGCTGCTCGTCGACGGCGGCTCGCTCGTCGCGGCGGTCGCCGACGACGCTTCGGGGGAGCAGCGCATCGTCCGTTTGACGCGCGCGGCGAGCGGCGAAATCGTCGTCGTTGCGCACGGCGCCGCGCGCGCCCTCAGGCCCTTGGCCGAAGGACTCTCGCGCGCCTTGTGAGGCGTCGAGCCGAACCCCGCGGCGCCTCGCCGCGCCTTCGCACACCAAGGATTCATCTTAAACCCTCTCTTAATACAATGCGCTCAGACTGCGCCCAGTTCGGTTGCGTTCGAGTGGGTTGAGACGATGAGTAAATGCGAAGCGTTTGTCGTCGGGCGAAGCGTCGCTCGCGCGGCCCTGACGGGATTGATCGGAATTTGGCTCTCCGGGTGCTCGGCCGATTCGACCCGGGTCAGCGACACGTTCGGCAGCCCCTTCTCCAATCCGTTCGCGACAGCCTCCAACGACACAGACGCGCCGACGCCGCGGGTCGCGACCGCGCCGCTCCCGGCCCCCAACGCCGATTACGCCGCCGCGGCCCATCCGAGCCCGGTCGCGGTCGCCGCCATCCCGCCCGCTGGGCCCACGACGACCGGCGGCGTCAGGGGTCCCGCCGACCAGCCCGTCACCGGCTTCGGAACCGGGTGGAGCGCCGTCGGCGGGTCGCCGATCGTCGTCGCCCAAGGCGACAGTTTGGACAGCCTGTCGCGTCGCTACGGCGTTCCCGCTTCCGCGATGCTGAAGACCAACGGGTTGAGCGGCGCCGCGCAGGTCCATGCCGGCATGCGGCTCGTCGTCCCCGTCTACAACGCCAATGGCGCGCCGCCGGCCGAAAAGGCCAAACGCGTCGCTTCGGCCGACGAGCCGGCCGCCGCCAAGCACGCAAAGACGAAGGCGTCGGAAGACGCCGCCGCCGACCCGGCCGACGCCAAGGCGCGCGCCAAGGCGAAGAAGGCGGCGAAGGACGCCGAGGCGCAGGCGAGCCCGCCACCCGCCAAGTCGACGCGCAAGGGCGTCGCCAAGGCGGACGCTCCCGAGGTTGCGGCTCAGACGGACGCGCAGGCGGCGGCGAAGAAGAAGCCGACCACCGACGCGACTCCGACCAGCATCATCCGACCCAGCGAACCGCTGGCCGCGCCGCCCCTGACGGGCGCCCAGGCCGACGCGGCGGGCGTGGCGCCGGAGTTTCGCTGGCCGGCGCGCGGCCGCATCATCGAGGGTTTCAAGGCCGGCGGCAACGACGGCATCAACATCGCCGTACCGGAGGGAACCTCGGTGCGGGCGGCCGAGAGCGGCGTCGTCGCCTACGCCGGCAGCGAATTGAAGGGCTACGGCAATCTGGTGCTGATCCGCCACCCCAACGGCTTCGTCAGCGCCTACGCCAACAACGGCGAGCTCGACGTCAAGCGCGGCGATACGGTCAAGCGCGGCCAGATCATCGCCAAGTCGGGCCAGAGCGGCAACGTCAATTCGCCGCAACTGCACTTCGAATTGCGCAAGGGCTCCACGCCCGTCGATCCCACGAATTATCTCGCCGGCCTCTAGACGACCGGTGGGATTGACCGGGTCCAGTCTCCAGTCTGGACACAAGCGTCGCTCACAGGATGACCGCGAGACACGATTGCACTGTGAGCTTGAAAGCAAGGCGGCGGGTCCAAAGAAAGGCCCGCCGTCTTCGTTTGGCGTCAATCGGCCTCGCCGTCCAAGCGTCGGCCGAGCCGCCCGGCCAAATCCTGGATGAACTGCCAGGCCGTGCGGCCCGAGCGTGAGCCGCGCGTCGTCGCCCATTCCAAGGCTTCGCGCTCGATTTGCTCGACCGGCGCGCCAAGCGCGAAATGCCCGGCGTAGCCGCGCGCCATCGCCAGATAGTCGTCCTGACTGCAGTGATGGAAGCCGAGCCACAGTCCGAAGCGGTCGGACAGCGAGACCTTCTCCTCGACCGCTTCGCCCGGATTGATGGCGCTCGAGCGCTCGTTGTCCATCATGTCGCGCGGCATCAGGTGGCGCCGGTTCGAGGTCGCGTAGAACAGCACGTTGGCGGGCCGTCCCTCGATGCCGCCCTCCAGCGCCGCCTTCAGCGACTTGTAGGACGTGTCGGAGCCGTCGAAGGAAAGGTCGTCGCAGAACACGATGAACCGGTTCGGCGCGACGCGCATCAGGGCCATCAGCGTTGGCAGGCTTTCGATGTCCTCGCGGTGGATCTCGACCAGTTTCAACCGGGCGCCCGCGCCCGCGGCGCGGTTGACCTCGGCGTGCGTTGCCTTGACCAGCGAGGACTTGCCCATGCCGCGCGCCCCCCACAGCAGCGCGTTGTTGGCGGGCAGCCCGCGGGCGAAGCGCCGGGTGTTTTCGACCAGCAGGTCGCGCACCCGGTCGACGCCGCGCAGCAGCGCGATGTCGACGCGGTTGACCTTTGCGACGGGCGCCAGAGCGCCCCGGTCGGCGTGCCAGACGAACGCGTCGGCGGCGGCGAAATCGGGGCGAGGCGGGGCGGGCGGGGCGAGGCGCTCGAGCGCGGCGGCGATGCGCTCGAGCAGCGCCGCGGTGTCGCCGGGGAGCGGAGGGGAAGCGGGCATGGGAGAATCCTGCGCAGCGGAATGGCGGCCCGTTTGGCACACTTGGGCGCGAAGCTCCAGGGAAAGGTCGAGAGGGCGCGGGTCTTGGATCGAAGGTCGCTCTCTGATCGCGCGCTCCGCGTCGGCCCGCTCGCCTAGCCACTAGGCGCTCTTCGTGGGGACAGGCCGGATCACGCGATCGCCTTCGCGGCGGCGCAACCCTCCGCCTCTCCCGTCTCCAGGTCTTCCAGGATCGGGCACTCCGGCCGGTCGTCGCCGTGGCAGTCGCGCACCAGCTTGCGCAACGTCGCCGCCATCGCCTGCATCTCGACGATGCGCATTTCGAGGTCTTCGACACGGCTCAGGGCGATTTTCCTCACCTCGCGGCTGGGCCGCTTCTTGTCGCGCCAGAGCGCGAGCAACGCGGCGATTTCGTCGATCGAAAAGCCGAGTCTTCGCGCCCGGCGAACGAAGCGAAGTTCGTGGATTTCGCGCTCGCCGTAGTCGCGATAGGCGTTCGCCCGGCGCGCGGCCGCGCGCAGCAGGCCGATCGCCTCGTAATGGCGGATCATCTTGGCGCTGACGCCGGTCGCGGCCGCGGCGGCTCCGATGTTCATGAAGGAAAACCCCTTGACGTTCCAATGATGGGAAGGTGTAGCGGTAACGGAGTTCGGATTCAACGAGGGATCGACGATGCCCCACACGGCGATCGACGAGCGCGCATCGGACGGCAAGGCCCATCCTCCGCGTGGCCATGACGCCGGGGCGATGGGAAAGGCCAAGGATCCAGTTTGCGGCATGACCGTCGATCCCGCCACGGCCAAACACACAGCGGAGTTTGCCGGGGCGACCTACTATTTCTGTTGCGCCGGGTGCCGCGAGAAATTCCTCGCCGAGCCGCGGCGCTATGTCGCGGAGAAGCCCGCCGCGCCGCCGCAAACCCTGCCGGCCGGGACGATCTACACCTGCCCGATGCATCCGGAAATCCGCCAGGCCGGGCCGGGCGCCTGTCCGATCTGCGGCATGGCGCTGGAACCGGAGGCGCCGAGCGCCGAGGCCGGGCCGAACGCCGAACTTCTCGACATGACGCGTCGCTTCTGGATCGGCCTCGTCCTCGCCGCACCGGTCGTCGCGCTCGACATGGGCGGACATCTGGTGGACAGGCGTTGGCTGGCCCCGCAGGCGTCCAACTGGGCGCAATTGGCGCTGGCGACGCCGGTCGTGCTGTGGGCGGGCTGGCCGTTCCTCGTGCGCGCGCTCGCCTCGATCCGCAATCGAAGCCTCAACATGTTCACGCTGATCGCGATGGGGACGGGCGTCGCCTGGACCTACAGCGTCGTCGCGACCCTCGCCCCGGGCGTTTTCCCGTCGGCGTTCCGCGGCCACGACGGCGCCGCGCCGGTCTATTTCGAAGCCGCGGCGGTCATCACCGTTCTCGTCCTGCTCGGCCAGGTCTTGGAACTCAGAGCCCGCGAGCGGACGGGCGGGGCGATCCGCGCGCTGCTCGATCTCTCGCCCAAGACCGCGCGCAAGATATTCGCCGACGGCGGCGAACATGACATCGGTCTGGCCGAGGTTGCGGTCGGCGACCGTCTACGCGTCCGGCCGGGCGAAAAAATCCCGGTCGACGGCGCATTGATCGAGGGCGCGAGCGCGGTCGACGAGTCGATGGTGACAGGCGAGTCGATGCCCGTCGCCAAGCAGGTCGGCGCCAAGTTGATCGGCGGCGCGATCAATGGAACCGGCGGGTTCGTCATGCGCGCCGAACGCGTCGGCCGCGACACGGTTCTGGCGCAGATCGTCGACATGGTCGCCAAGGCGCAGCGCAGCCGCGCGCCGGTCCAACGCCTCGCCGATCAGGTTTCCGGCTGGTTCGTGCCCTTCGTGATCGCCGTGGCCGCGTTGGCTTTCCTCGCCTGGTCGCTGTTCGGCCCGGAGCCCCGCTTCGGCTTCGGGCTCGTCGCGGCGGTGTCGGTGCTGATCATCGCCTGCCCCTGCGCGCTCGGCCTGGCGACGCCGATGTCGATCATGGTCGGGGTCGGGCGCGGCGCGCGGTCGGGCGTGCTGATCAAGAGCGCCGAGGCGCTCGAACGTTTCGAGAAGGTCGATACGCTCGTCGTCGACAAGACCGGCACGCTCACCGAAGGCAGACCGCGCGTCGTCGCGGTCGCGACCGCGCCGGGCTTTGCCCCGGACGAACTGTTGCGGCTCGCCGCGAGCCTCGAGCGTTCCAGCGAACACCCACTGGCGACGGCGATCCTGGCCGCCGCCAAGGAGAGGGGGCTCGAACTCGTCGAGGCGAGCGAATTCGATTCGCCGTCCGGCAAGGGCGTCCTCGGCAAGATCGAGGGGCGCGCGCTAACGATCGGCAATCAGCGCTTTCTCGACGAGCGCGGCGTCGACGCCGGTCCGCTGGCCGCGGAGGCCGAGGCGCAGCGCCGCGAGGGCGCGACCGCGGTGTTCGTCGCCGTCGACGGCCGGGCCGCCGGCGTCATCGCCGTCGCCGACCCGATCAAGGCGACGACGCCCGACGCCGTGCGCGAATTGCTCGCGCACGGCGTGCGCGTCGTCATGCTGACCGGCGACAACCGCACCACCGCCGAGGCGGTCGCCGCCAAGCTGGGCATCGAGGAGGTCGAGGCGGAAATCCTGCCCGATCGCAAGGCCGAGATCGTCGCGCGCTTGCGCCGCGAAGGCCGCGTCGTCGCGATGGCGGGCGACGGCGTGAACGACGCGCCGGCGCTGGCGGCGGCCGACGTCGGGGTCGCGATGGGCACGGGAACCGACGTAGCGATGGAGAGCGCCGGCGTCACGCTGCTGAAGGGCGACCTCCAGGGCCTCGTTCGCGCCCGCCGCCTCTCCGCGGCGACGATGGGCAACATCCGCCAGAACCTGTTCTTCGCGTTCGTCTACAACGCCGTCGGCGTGCCGATCGCCGCCGGCGTTCTCTACCCCTTCTTCGGCCTTCTTCTCTCGCCCGTCATCGCCGCCGCGGCGATGGCGCTGTCCTCGGTCAGCGTGATCGGCAACGCCTTGCGGCTTCGAAATGCGAGGCTCTAGGCTAGGATCGACGCTCGCGGACGCGTGATCTGCGGCATTGACGCGCCCGTCGATCGATCGGCCGCGATTTGATGAGGCGCGCGATCATCTTCGCCCGGTCGCAACGCGAAATCAGGAGGCGATCATGGTGGGATTTGGCGGAATGATGGGCGGCGGGATGTGGGGAGCCGGACTTTTCGCTCTGCTGGTCCTCGTTCTCGTCGTGCTCGCCATCGCAGCGCTGATCAAGTATTTGCGCCAATAGCTCGTCGCCGCCGAGAGTCGGTCGCCGTTGGGCCTATCTGCGGCCGTGAGGCGGCCTATAAAATCGCCGCTGTCGGTGCTATATGGATCGAAGCGCGCCGGGCCTTGAACCCGGTGGAGAAAGAGGCGCCGGATGAAAAATTCTCGATTCAAGGTCATGAGTCTGACCGACGCGGCTGCGGCGCGGGTCCACGAGATCATCGCCAACGCGCAAAAGCCGATCGTCGGCCTGCGCGTCGGCGTGAAGAACGGCGGCTGCGCCGGCATGTCCTACACCATGGAGTTCGCCGAAAGCGCTTCGCCGCTCGACGAAGTCGTCGAGGACAAGGGCGTCAAGCTGCTGATCGATCCCAAGGCGCTATTGTTCCTGCTCGGCGCGCAGATGGACTTCAAGGTCGACCAGCTCTCGTCGAGCTTCGTCTTCAACAATCCCAATCAGACGTCGGCCTGCGGCTGCGGCGAGAGCGTGGCGATCACGCCGGCGCCGCCCGAAGCGCTCGCCGCGAACGGCTGAGGCGGGCATGGACGGCGAGGGGCTGGCGGACTTGTTCGCGCCTTTCGCCGCCGTCGCGGTGCGGCGCATGTTCGGCGGCCACGGCGTCTATTGCGACGGCCTGTGCTTCGCCATCGAGGCGGACGGCGAGGTGTTTGTGAAGGCCGACGGCGAAACGCGGCCGGCGTTCGAGGCGGCGGGTTCGTCGCCGTTCGTCTACGTCGCGAAGGGCAGGCCGATGACGATGGCCTATTGGCGCCTCGTCGCCGGCGCCTATGACGACGCCGAGGAGCTCAAACGCTGGGCCGCGCTCGGTCTCCAGGCGGCGCGGCGGGCGGCGACCGCCAAAGCGTCGAAAGCCGCGCTCCGCGCCAAGCGGGAGCCCGGAGCGAGGGGCGAGGGCGCGCGCGTCAAGAAGACGAAGCGATAGTTCGAGCCCGTTGGAGCCGGTTCTTTTTGCCGCCCGAGAGCAGCGCGGCGACGCCCACGTTCAGGCGATCGACCCACCATCGATTGAACCTGGCGAGAAGCCAGGCGGCGCCGAGCGAGGAGGCCAGCGACGCCGCGATGGCGGCCGCCTTCGAACCCGTCTCGATCAGAGTGAACGCGCCCAGCGAGCACAGCAACAGGACGTGCACGAGATAGAACGGGAACGACAGTTCGCCGGAGACGAACCCCCAGCGGCGCGACAGAAACGCCTTCATGCCGCGCGAGCCTTCCGCCGCCACGATCAACATCGCCGCGGCGAGCGCATAGACATAATGGATCGGCAGCGCCGAGGGGTAGACGGCCGTCACGCCGGCGTAGAATCCGGCGGCGCCCGGCGTGTAGCCGCACATCAGAAGAGCTAGGACGACCGCGGCGGCGGCGAGGACGGCGGGCGCCCGGAACCCCTGCAGGGGCAAGAAGGCCGCCAGCGCGACGCCGACGACGAACGGCGCGAGCGCGGGCTTTGCGACGTGGCAATAGAGCGCCGCCGCCGCGAGCACGCCGATGCGGGCGCTGAACGCCGGCGCCCGGACGAGCAGAAAGGCGAGCGCGAAGACCATGAGGCTGCCGTAGAACTCGTACCCCATCGTCCACAGACTGCTGTCGTAGGTGTAATCGCCGCGCAGAAAGGTGAGGACGGCGCCTTGCAAGGCCGCCGAGGCGAGCGTCGGTTCGAACGCGTCGCCGGAATAGGCGCCGGCGAAGTGCGAGAACCACGAGGAATGGCTGAGCGCAGCCGCCGGCTCGTAGAAATAGGCGCCGCTCTCGAACAAGGCCCAAGAGGCCACGACCGTCACGAGCACCGGTCCGGCGAGGCGCGGCCACCGCTTGATCACGCCGCGGGCCAGAATGCTCTTTTCGCCGGTCAACAAATAGGGGCGTGAAAGAACGAAGCCGGACAGGACGAAGAAAAACGCGACCGCGCCCTGACCGTTGACCGCCGCGTACCAGAACCGCGATCGCGCGGTGTCCTCCACGCTCGCCGAGCCTAGATAGCCGGAGAATTCGGGATAGAAGGCGAGCACGCTGTGCGAGCCGAAAACCACCAGCGCCGCAATTCCGCGCATGGCGTCGAGGCTGATGTCCCGCTCGATCTTCACGGCCGATGGCGCTCCAGGCCGCGTCGGCGGCCGCGCGAGGGCGCCCACGCCCCCGCTTCGGCGCGCCGCGATGCAACGTTGCGCCCCGCGCGATCGCTCGCCGCTCGTCGACAGTATCGCTGGGAAAGCTTGACGCGGACTTACCGCTCAGAGGCGAAGGTCAGTCCTCGGCCTCGGCGGGAACCGCCTTGGCGGGCGGCAGCCGCACCGGGCGCAAGAGGAAGCTGGGGACGTGATCGCCCAGGCCGATGACCGGCGCCTCCGCCTCCTCGTCGCGGCGCGGCCGGCGCGGCGACGCCGGGCGGCCTTGCGCGGCGGGCCTCGGCGCCGCGGCCTCCCGCTCGGCGCGCTCCGCCTCGCGCGGCTCGCGGGGATGACGTTCGCCCGCACGCGGCTCGCGCGCGGCGTCTTCGGCGTGCGTGGCGGCGCGGGCGCCGCCGCGCCGGTGATCGGCGGACGATCTGGGCTCGCCTCTGCGTCCGCGCCCTCGCGCGCCGTGATGCTCGCGGCCGACGGGGGCGCTTTCCGCCCCCTCGTCGACGGCCGCCTCTGCGCCGGCTTGCCAATCGATCTTGCGGAGGATCAGTTTCTCGATGTCCTCGATCGCGCGCGCGTCGGCGCGGGTGACGATCGTCAGGGCGGCGCCGAGCTTGCCGGCGCGGGCGGTGCGGCCGATGCGGTGGACGTAGTCCTCGGCGTGATGGGGAGCGTCGTAATTGATGACGTGGCTGACGTCGGGAATGTCGAGCCCGCGCGCCGCCACGTCCGAGCAGACCAGCAATTGCACCTGATCGTTTCGGAAAGCGTCGAGCGCGGCCATGCGCGAGCGTTGATCGAGGTCGCCGTGCAGCGCGCCGACGGAAAAGCCGTGCTTCTCCAGCGAGCGATAGACCACCTGCACGTCGCGCTTGCGATTGCAGAAGATCAGCGCGTTCTTGAAATTCTCGGCGTCGCGAATGATTCGCCGCAAGGTCGCGCGCTTCTCTTCGGGCGAGGCGCCCGAGCGCACCAGGGTCTGCGTGACGCCTTCGGCGGTCGAGGCCGCGCGCGCGACCTCGATGCGCACCGGGTTGTGCAGAAACGTCTCGGTGAGCCGGGTGATTTCCGGCGGCATGGTGGCGGAGAAGAACAGCGTCTGGCGGGTGAACGGCACCAGCTTGCAGATGCGCTCGATGTCGGGGATGAATCCCATGTCGAGCATGCGGTCGGCTTCGTCGATGACCAGGATCTCTATGCCCGTCAGCAGAATCTTGCCGCGATCGGCGAAGTCGAGCAGACGGCCGGGCGTCGCGATCAGCACGTCGGCGCCCCTGGTGATCTTGGCCTCCTGGTCGGCGAAGGAAACGCCGCCGATCAGCAGCGCGACGTTGAGCTTGTGGTTGACGCCGTACTTGCCGAAGGCTTCTTCGACCTGCGCGGCGAGTTCGCGCGTCGGCTCGAGAATCAGCGTGCGCGGCATGCGCGCGCGGGCGCGCCCCTTTTCGAGCATGCACAACATCGGCAGCGTGAACGCCGCGGTCTTGCCAGTGCCGGTCTGGGCGATGCCCAAGATGTCGCGCCCCTGCAGCGCATAGGGAATGGCTTGCTCTTGAATCGGCGTCGGCGTGTCGTAGCCGGACGCTTGGACGGCGTTGAGCACTTTCTCGCTCAGGCCGAGTTCATCAAATTTCATTGGTTCTCACAGAGATGAAGGCTTTTGGCGGGCGCGCGGCGCCCATCGTGGACGGCGCGGCTCTTTAGGGTCGCGCCTGCGCGAGGGCATTCTTGTCGCGCCGCGCACAGTCGGAGCGTTGATCGTGCCCTCGACCAATTGTCGATATAGAAGAAATCCCGCCAAAGTCAACGAAAGAGCGCTTTTTCGCGCGCGCTCGCGGCCTCGGCGCGGCGCGCCGCCTCGGCGATGACGGTTGATTAACCTTAGTCACATAAGGTGCGCGGCCATGACGTATCGATCGTTGTCGCGCGCAATGCGACGATCGAAGGCATGACGCCGAACGTTCATGCCGGCTGCGATCCGGAATGTGGGTTTCCCGCCTGTCGCGCAATTCCAGCGCCTCCGGCTCCCCGGCGAGTGCGAACGCTTCGGAGTTCCAATGTTCAATCGGTTGAAAATCGCCTCGAAATTGTCGATCGGATTTGGGGCGATTCTCCTGATTCTGTGCGGCATCAGCGCTCTGGCGACGGTCAGCCTGGTCCGCTCCAAGGCGGCCATCGAGAAAATCACGAAGCTCAAAGGCGACGAGGCGCTCGAACAGCGCGTCGAGAAGCGCCTCTATGAAGCGCGGATGCATTACTGGATCGCCATCGGCTCGGGCGATCAGAAGGACTGGAGCCAATCGGACGAAGTCTTCGCGGCCGCGGACCAACTGATGGACGAACTGGCAGCGGACACCGCCGAGGCGGATCGCAACGCCAAAGCTCAGGACATGTCCAAATTGGTCAAAGGCTATCGCAAGCTGTCGAACCGCCTCAACGCCGCGCAGCAGAAGAACGGAACCCTGTCGTACGACGAAATCAAGGCCGGCGGCGACGACGGGACCAAGTTCGAAAACGCGATGACCAAGCTGGGAGAGGAACTCGCCTCCGATTACCGCAACGCCGCCGAGGCGACGGTGGCGCAAGCCAAGGAATGGGCGAGCTTCGTCGAGATCTTGATCATCGGCGCCGGGGTCGCCGGCGTCGCCTTCGGCGCGCTGCTTTCCCTGGCCGTCACCCGGAGCATCGGCCGGCCGATCGTCAAGGTGACCCGGGCGATGAAATCGCTGGCGGAGGGCGATCTGACGGTGTCGCTCGCCAACGACGGCGGCAGGAACGAAATCAGCGAGATGACCGCAGCGGTGTTGGTGTTTCGGGACGCCGCGGTCGAGAAGGCTCGCCTGGAGGAGGACGCCGTGCGGCAGCGCCTGCACGCGGACGACGAACGCGGCCGCAACGAGCAGGCGCAACGCGACGCGATCGCCCACGAGCGGGCGATCGTCGCCGATTCCGTCGGTTCGGGCCTGTCGAAACTGGCGGCCAAGGACTTGCGATACCGGATGTCCTCGGACATCCCGGACGCCTACCGCAAGCTGCAGACGGACTTCAACGCCGCGATCGCCCAGCTCGAAGCGGCGATGGCGAGCGTCGCTGCGAGCGGCGGCGCGATCCGCGCCGGGTCGCAGGAAATCTCCTCGGCGACCGACGATCTGTCGCGCCGCACCGAGCAGCAGGCGGCGAGCCTCGAGGAAGCCGCCACGACCCTCGGCGAAGTCACCGCCATGGTGCGCAAGACGGCCGAAAGCACGGTCCACGCGCGCGAGGTCGCCGGCGCCGCGAAAGGCGACGCCGAGAAGAGCGGCGAGGTCATCCGTCGAGCCGTGGCCGCGATGGGCGCGATCGAGAAATCCTCCCAGCAGATCACCCAGATCATCGGCGTCATCGACGAGATCGCGTTCCAGACCAACCTGCTCGCGCTCAACGCCGGCGTCGAGGCGGCGCGCGCCGGCGACGCGGGCCGCGGCTTCGCGGTCGTGGCCTCGGAAGTGCGCGCGCTCGCCCAGCGTTCGGCCGAAGCGGCCAAGGAGATCAAGGGCCTCATTTCGACTTCCACCGCGCAGGTGGGGCAGGGCGTGGTCCTGGTGGCCGAGACCGGCCAGTCGCTCGAGCGGATCATGGCGCAGGTGACCGAGATCAACCGCGTCGTCGCCCAAATCGCGGCCGGGGCGAAGGAGCAATCGACCGCGATCGAGGAAGTCAACACGACGATCAATCAGATGGACCACGTGACGCAGCAGAATGCGGCGATGGCCGAGGAGTCGACCGCGGCCAGTCACGCGCTCTGCGACGAGGCGGAGCGCTTGTCGGCGCTGATCGACGAGTTCAGCGTCGCGCGCGACGACGGCGTCGACGCCATCCGCCGAGAGCCGGAGGCGAGCGCGCCGCGCGCCGTCGCGTCGGCGCGAAGGCCGGCGCTGGGCGTCGCGAGGCGAGCGGCGGCGAACGGCCGACCCGCAGCGTGACGCGTCATCGCGGCGGAATCGTCAGTCGCTGAAACCCCGCTCCGGCGGTCGATTTACGCGCCGAAATGATGCGCGAGTTGACGCCGCTCCAGCCGATCTCGCCGGAGAGCCGGCCGTATTCGATTTTCGGACAGCGGTTCATGACGACTTGGACGCCCTTGGCTTCGGCGCGCGCCGCCGCGGCGTCGTTGCGCACGCCGAGCTGCATCCAGATGACGCGGGGCAGGGGATCGAGCGCCAGCGCCTCGTCGACGACGGCGCCCGCCGCGTCGGAATTGCGGAAGATGTCGACCATGTCGATCGGCCCGGGCGCCTCGACGAGGCTCGCGTAGACCTCGAGGCCGAGAATGGCGCCGCCGGCGAGCCCCGGATTGATCGGCAGCATCGTGAAGCCGCGCTCGGAAAGATATTTCAGCACGAAGAAGGACGGGCGCGCCGTGTTGGCGGACGCGCCGACCATCGCGATTCGTTTCACCCCGGTGAGAATGCCGCGGATATAGTCGTCGGGATAGGAATCGTGGTTCACGCGCCCTCCCAATGCGGCGCGCGCTTGTCGAGGAAGGCGCCGACGCCTTCCTCGGCGTCGGGGTGCGCGAGATTGTCGACCATCGCCTCGGCGGCGAGCGCGTAGGCCTCGGCGAGCGGCATGTCCATCTGGCGATAGAACGCGCGCTTGCCGATCGCCAGGGTCGCCGGCGAGCGCGCCGCGATTGCCGCGGCGAGCTTCTGCGCCTCGGCGAGCGCTCGCCCCGCCGGGACGACGCGGTTGACGAGGCCGAAGCGCTCGGCCTCGGCGGCGCCGTAGAGATCCCCGGTCAGCGCCATCTCCATCGCGCGCTTGCGCGAAACCGCGCGCCCCACCGCGACCAGCGGCGTCGAGCAGAAGAGCCCGATGCTGACGCCGGGCAGCGCGAAGCGGGCGCGCTCGCCGGCGACCGCGAGATCGCAGGCGGCGACGAGCTGGCAGCCCGCCGCGGTGGCGACGCCCTCCACCGCCGCGATCACCGGCTTGGGCAGCGCGACGATCTGTTGCATCAGCTCGGCGCAAAGCTTCATGACGCGCTCGTAGAAGGCCGCGCCGCGATCGGCGTCGTTGCGATGGGCTCTGAGCTCCTTGAGGTCGTGCCCGGCCGAAAGCGCCGGCCCGTCGCCGGCGAGGACGACGACGCGCACGCTCGCGTCGGCCGCGATCTCCGCGAAGGCGGCGATCAGCGCCTCGATCATGGCCAGGCTCAGCGCGTTGCGCGAAGCGGGCGATTGCAGCGTCAGCGTCGCGACGCCGGCTTGACTCTCGCGGCGCACGAGGGCCGAGGAACTTTCGGTTGGCGGCGTGGGATTCATGGCGGCGCTCCGTCGAGGTCTTGGCGCTTGCAAGGTGGACCAGGATCGTCCGCAGACGCCTGTCGTCGAGCGCCTCGCGCTGGCTATCTTCCGAAATCACGAAACGCGACAGACCGCAAGCGGGAAAATCCGGCTTCGCGCGGCGGGAGAGCTTCGCCGCCGATCGTCGCGAAAAGGATCCACGCGGCCGCTTCTCGACGATCGCCACGAAGGCGCCAAATCGATGCACGGGCGCCGCCATTGGAACGAGATCAGGGATTCTTGATAGAGAAGATATTTTCTCCGATATGCACGAAGTCGCGATCAAGACTTGCGACGCACTTTATGAAATTGCGCGACGTTCCCTGTCGGGGCAAAAGCCAATCATGCAACTCTATGATCAAAATTGGGAATAGCTCCACCCACTCGGTCGCCTCTCTGAACAGATTGTCCTCCCCGCCTTCTATGTCGATCTTGATCAAGAACGGGGTGTAACCGAGGCGCGATTTTTCTTGAATTATCCGATTCAGACAGACGAGCTTGCAAGAGCCGGTTTCGTCGGGAGTCGTGCGGTAGCCCCATTCGCCTTCGCCGGGATCCACGAGCGATACATTGGCGTCCACGCTCCCGACGGCCGCCTTGTGAAGGTCGACGTTCAGCCCATCGGTATTGACCGTGAGCAATTCGTAATTCTCGGGATCGGGTTCGAACGCAACGACATGGCTGCCGGGAAATTTCGTCGCGAACCAAAAGACGCTCGCTCCGATGTTGGCCCCGGCGTCGACGATGAGCGGCTTCTCGCCGCCGAGCTGCAGCGCTTGAAACTTGGCGTTGAGCTCGTCGCCTCGCCGCAGACGCTTTAGCGAATAATCCTGGCCTCTGAAATTCTGGTCGACGACTCCGATGTCCGCCTTGGAGCCGCGATGATAAAATTCACGGTTGTGCCCTTCCGGGAGCTGGATGGTGAAGTGCTTCGCCTTGCCGTCCAAAATGTTGCTCACGAGCGCCCCAGTTCGACCGCCCGCCACAGGCCATTCCCAAATCGCCGCCGGCCCGGGACGACCGGCGCGTCACGTCGACACCGTTCTAAACGGGACAGTCGACTTCTCGCAACTTTTCCTTCGGCGAGCCGCCCACGACGGCCGATCGCAATCTACCCGTAAACGCGCGAGCGCGGCGCCCGCCGAAGCGAACGTTTCGAGTCGGTCGCCGGTTGGAAATTGCAAGGCCCCGCCCGCGCCACCGGCAAAGCTCCGCCCTCTCCGCCTCGAGGCGGCAGCTCCAAAGGCCAAACGAATTCCCGAAACGACGTCCCCATATGACCGTCGGATTCGGTTTCATGCTTTGCCGGCTCGGCTCGCCGGCGGGGAGCGACGCCGACGCCCGCCACCGACCGGGGTTTATCGAGTTGGGTCCGCCCGTCGTCTCGACCGGGCGTTCACAGGGAAGGACATGAACCCGAATCGCCGTTGCCCATATGAAGTCGCCCTCTTCTCGAACGATCGGCCTAAACAATCTTCCCATGACAATGCTTGTACTTGAGACCTGACCCGCACGGACACTCGGCATTGCGGGACGTCGCGATGTTCCCCGACATCGCATAGTTGTGGCCACCGGCTCCGACGCCGCGATCGCGCCTCGGAACGCTTAGGGTGAATCCGACCAGCCTATTGACAAGCTCGACTTCGCGAAACGTCATCGAACCGAATTGTATGATCACGCTCTGAACGTCGATGCTGGGCTTCGCATCGCTGGGCGGTTTTTCACTCGAGAATTTGTACAACGCCTCCCAGAGGCAGTGGTAATTTACGGTCGGATTGTCGACGTAAGCAATCTTGTAGGCCTTGCTTCGTATAGATTGATTAAATATCCGATCGGTAATCGGAGACAAAAAGCTCGGCATCGATGCCCACACTGGCAGCACGCTGTAGGAACCTGGCAGAAAGAAAAAGCAATTCGTATCGACGTGTTCGGTTTCATCGAGTATCGGCATTATCGTCTCATCGGGGCGTCGAAAATATCGCTTGGCGACGACATAATCACACGAATCGATGCCTCCGGGCAGAGACGAGGCAGCCTTTAGGCAGGCTTCCAGATGAGACGGCTCAAGCCAATTATCTGCGTCCAATAGACCGATTCCATCGTACTCTTCAGCAACACCTATCAAGCAGCCAATGCCGCGCGGTGTATTGCCGTAATCACGATGATTTCTGTCAAGTTTAATATGCCTGACGTCTTGCTCATCAATAAACGCCGACGGAAATCCATCGGCAATAAACAGATGGTCGCAGCGAATTGTTTGACTGCGTACGCTCTGAATGCAGCGCCCCAACAGATGGTCGGATTCCTTGTAATACGGCGTTACGATTAAGTACCGTTGGCCTTGTCGCATTTCTCGTTCCGATGTATTATGTAATATATGGCGTTCAACCGAATATCCGCCTTGCACGCGCTCCGTCAGGCGGGGTCGATCAGTCTCAATGTCCAAATATCGCCGCGCGGCGGACGGCGCGAAAAGCGCCGCCGTTAGGCGCGCACGCGTCAGACTACCCCTATCGGCCAAATCGCGTCCATAGCGAATGTTCGCCCAACGTGGAGGCGCCCCACCTGACGATATCCGCTTTGGCGACGGGCGCTGAACGGCCTGGCGCGGCGCCGGGCCGTCGCCGCAAAGGACGACGGCGCGAAGCGCAGGGTCGGCGCCGCTCGGCGTTCTCGATTCGACGTCAGCGCGTGATCTTCCGCGCCCCGTGGCGACGTCTCTCGCATCCGTAAGATCTCCTCATGGCAAATCCGAATTCGGTAAGCCATCGAAAGATGGCGTTTCGCAACGTTGGAGCAAGAGTACGATCGCGGTCCCGCGAGTTGACGCCTTGACTGCAACGCCGAGGCAGGATACCGGGCATGAAAGGCGTCGACCCGAAAGAGCCGGCGGGAAACCGCCTCGCCGACGATCGGCCGTTGCGCCGTCGCAACGGCGGCGCCAATATTTCTCTGGTCGCCGCGCTGGGGGCGGGCGGCGGGCCGACCAGGGACCCGGCCGCATGTCGCGATTGCGAACGCGGCCCGTGCGCGGCCTCGAGGCCGCGCCCGAGGTCAATTTGGCCAAGATGCGCCGATCAATGGGAGACGGCCGTGCAACGCCTGAACATCGTCGTGCCCTTCCGCGCCCGCGAGGCGCATCTGAAAATGTTCGTTCCCGCGGTCCGCGCCTATTTCGCCCGCGATAAGATCGATCGCGAGATTCCGTACCGCGTTCTGATCGTCGAGCAGGAAAGCGGGCTTCCCTTCAACTGCGGCGCGTTGCGAAACATCGGCTTCGCCCTCGGTCGCGACGAAAGCGACTACACGTGCTTTCACGATGTCGACTACCTGCCGGTTTGGGCCGACTATAGTTGGTCCGGCACGCCAACCGGGATTGTCTGGCACGGAGCGGAGGCGCGGCCGATTTCGCTCGACCGCCGAGAGGCGCGGACCGTCCATCAGCCCGGCAAATTCTTCGGCGGCGCGGTTCTGACTCCCAATGCGCTCTTCGAGAAGGTCGACGGCTACGCCAACACCTATTGGGGCTGGGGATACGAAGACACCGATTTGAGGAACAGATTCGAGTCCGTCGGCATCGCCGTCGGTCTCCGAAAAGGAACGTTTCAGCCGCTCGATCACAACAACGCCGGCTGCCGTCTCGACGGTTCGCTGACGCCGGCCGCGGAAGCCAACGAGCGCCGTTTCAACAGCCGCTGGTCCGGAGCGGCCAGAGGACCGGACGGTCTGAGCACCTTGGATTTCGAGATCGTGAGCCGGCGCGCCGTGCCGGAGGGAACGATCGTCGAACGGGCCGCGCGCTGGGAAATCGTCACCGTGCGCCTTCGCGGTCCGGTTCCATCGCAGGGCGGGACGGGATCGGCGCAATCGGCGCCCTGAGCGCCGGCGCGGCGAGCTTTCGAGCTGGACGAATTTCCGCGCGCGGTGATAACCTTCGCCGCGTTCGGGGCGGGGCGGGTCCGTCGGCCTGGACGTTGCGAAGCGGCGGGGAGAAGCGACGAATTCGCCGGGAAGCCGGTCCTCGCGTCTGTCTTGGCGATCAGACCGGCCAAGGGCCGCGTGCGTTTCCTGTCTAGTGGGGTCGAGATGCGTGGGGTCTGGGTATATGGTTTCGGATGATGCGCGAACGGCCGCGCCGACCCTCGATCGCGCCTTCGATCTTTACGAAGCCGGAGATCCGGTCGAGGCGGCCGAGGTTTGCCGATCGATCCTCGAGCGCGATGGCAATCACTACGGCGCCTTGTACGTGCTGGGCAGCATAAGCGGCGAGCGGCGGCAATTCGCAAACTCGATTTCGTTGCTTAGAAAGGCGATCGAAGTCAATCCGACAAAACCGATCGCTCACTACAATCTCGCGAACGTATTGGACTCGTGCAATCGTCCCCGCGAGGCGCTCGCTGCGATCGACTCGTATATCGCTCTCGTTCAAGATAACGGCGATGCCCATATCCTTCGCGCAGTGATTTGCGCTAAACTAGACGGATTCGACGACTCCTTGCAGAGCGGCGAGCGCGCCGTCGAGCTAAAACCAGACTCTGCTTGGGCCCATAACGTTCGAGGCAATGCGCTGGCGAATCTCAGGCGTAGCGATGAGGCTATCGCCGCGTACGAGAAAGCCATCGCATTGAAACCGGACCACGCCGATGCTTACTACAACCGCGGCAACGCGATGAAGGACCTGTGGCGCTATGAGGAGGCGTTCGACAATTACGATAAAGCGATCGCGCGGAAAGAGGATTTCGCCGAGGCCCACTTTAACCAAGGCAGCGTCCTCAGGGCGCTGAAGCGACTAGGCGCGGCAATGTCGCACTATGAAAAAACCAGGACATTGGCGCCGAATATGGAATTCTTGCCGGGTATTATTCACGCTATCCGTCAACAGATGTGCGATTGGTCCGCATATGAGGAAGAAACCGAGGCGCTGAAACGCAGCATTGAAACTTCCGCGAGAGCAGCGGATCCGTTTCAAGTGCTATCCATCTCGCATTCCAACGCTCTCAATAAGCGAGCGGCTCGGATTTTCATTGAGGCGAAAACCGGAACCTTGGGAGCGGCAGAAGCGTTCGTCCGACGTCCGAGGGGAGACAAAATACGAATAGGCTATTTTTCTGCAGATTTTCACGAACATGCGACCGGGCAACTGATCGCCGAAGTGTTCGAGCGTCATGACAAGAGCCACTTCGAGGTGATCGGATTCTCGTTCGGGCCGGATACGGGCGACGCAATGAGGAAGCGATTGATGGCGGCGTTCGGTCGGTTCAACGACGTGAGTCGGCAGTCCGACCGACAAATCGCCGAATTGGCGCGACGTCTCGAGATCGACATTGCGATCGACCTCAAGGGCTTCACCGAGGCCAGCCGACCCGAAATATTCGCTCATCGCGCAGCGCCTATCCAAGTCAATTATCTCGGCTATCCCGGGACGATGGGCGCGGAATTCATCGACTACATTGTCGCCGACCGACTGGTCGCGCCCGAGTCGCAGCAGGGCGATTATGTGGAGAAAATCGCCTATCTTCCCAACAGCTATCAACCGAACGACGGAACGCGGCCGATAGCCGCGACGCCTTACACGCGCGCGAATTGCTCTCTTCCGGAGCGAGGGTTCGTGTATTGCTGCTTCAACAACAACTACAAGATCGCGCCGGACGTGTTCGACGGCTGGATGCGCATTTTGAAACAGACGCCGGGCGCCGTTCTCTGGCTTCTAGCGGACAATGACGTCGCCGTCGAGAATTTGCGCAAAGAAGCGCGGATGAGGGCGGTCGACCCCGACCGTCTGATCTTCGCGGCGCGAATGCCCACGGCGGAGCATCTCGCGCGCCACCGCCTCGCCGACTTGTTCCTCGACACGCTGCCGTACAACGCGCACACGACGGCCAGCGACGCCTTATGGGCTGGCCTGCCGGTGCTGACGCGGATTGGCGAGACCTTCGCAGGGAGGGTCGCCGCGAGTTTGCTCATAGCGGTCGGCCTGCCCGAATTGATTACAAAGTCGCGAGCCGAATACGAAGCTCTCGCCGTCGAACTCGCGACGAACCCCGGCAAGCTGGCCGGGATCAAGCTGAAGCTGGCGCAGAATCGGCTGACGACGCCGCTGTTCGACGCCGGGCGCTACACGCGAAATCTCGAAGCCGCCTATCAGGCGATGTACGAACGCTATCATGCGGGCCTGCCGCCCGATCACATCTATGTCGAGCCGTAATCATGGAATGCCAGGGGTCGGCGAGCCGCGCCGGGGAGGCCGGCGCGTTTTTTTGGCGTGCGGAACTGATTGCAAGGGCTTGCGAAGCGATTCTGCGCCGCTCGGGCATGCGGCGAGGCAGCGGAAGAGGTCTGCGAGCCCGTCACGCCCCTACTTCCCGTAAGCGGCGAGAACGATCTGGGCGCAGGCCATGGCGTCGGACAGGGCTTCGTGGTGGTTGAGCGCAATGTCGAGCGTCTTGCAGACGTCGGACAGCTTCGTAGGATAGATTTTCCAAGTGCGTCGAGACATCTGCACGGTGCAGCGAAACGGCAGCGACGGCGCCCGTATTCCATAGCTGTCGCAACAGGCGTGCAGAACCCCTTTGTCGAAAGAGGCGTTGTGCGCCGCCAAGAACTCGGCGCCATCGAGAAACGGCTCGAGCTTCGGCCACAGCGCCCCGAAGTCCTGCGACTTCGCCACGTCTTTCCACGTCAATCCGTGGACATGGGTGAACACGAATTCTTTCGTCGGCGGCCTGATCAGATGAACCGCGTTGTTGACGATTTCGCCGCCGACCACTTTCACGAGGCCGATCGCGCACGCGCTGTCGGGCCGATAATTTGCGGTTTCGAAATCGATCGCGACGAAATTCAACGCCGCCCTCCGGTCCGTCGTCCTCGACCGCCGATTGGCGATCCCGGTCGAATCCCTGGCGGTGGCGGTCATGACGGGCTCCGGCGATGCGAATCTCGCGAGCGTCCTCGTTTATCGCACCGCGGAGGAGCGCGCGAGGCGATTTTCGCCGGCGCCCTGCCGCTATAGCGCCGCCGCGCGCCGCAAGCTATGCATCGCGCATCGCCACTGCGCTCCGTCGCCAACCAGGGATGGCCCATGCCTTCGCCGCCGCCGCAACTCGCCTTCGCCATCGACGGGCTCAAGGCCTATCTCGTGCAGATCTTCCCGCAGATCTGGGGCTCGGGGACGTATGAAATCGAAACGATCGGGCCGATGAGCGCGCGGGTGCGGATGATCTTTCATCCCGATCATCTGCGCCCCGGCGGCACCATTTCGGGGCCGAGCCTGTTCGCGCTCGCCGACCTCGCGCTCTACGTCGCCGTTCTCGCGCAGATCGGCCGCGTGCCGCTGGCGGTGACGACCAACCTCGCCATCAACTTCCTGCGTAAGCCCGCGCCGCGCGACGTCGTCGGCGAGGCGCGGCTGATGAAGCTGGGCAAGCGGCTCGCCGTCGGCGAGATCGCGCTCTATTCGGTCGGCGAGGCGGCGATGGTCGCCCACGCGACGGGCACCTATTCGATCCCGGCGCGCGGCGGCGAAGAAACGGTATCCTAATACCGCATCGAGAAAAGTCCGCTTTTCCCGCCGATTCCGCGCCTTTGGCGTTGACGGGCGCCCGGCGCGCCCCTATAAGCGCGGCCCTGACCGGCCCGCCGTCGCGGCGGGCGCTCGAGACACGGATTCGAATTCATGTTCGGCAAGACCCATTCGACCAAGACGGCCGACGTCGAGAAGAAGTGGCTTCTCATCGACGCCAAGGGCCTGGTCGTCGGACGCCTGGCGACGATCGTCGCGATGCGCCTGCGCGGCAAGCACAAGCCCTCCTTCACCCCGCACATCGACGACGGCGACAACGTCATCGTCGTCAACGCGGAGAAGGTGGTGTTCACCGGCCGCAAGCGCGACCAGAAGGTCTATCACCACTATTCCGGCTACATCGGCGGCATCAAGGAGCGCTCGGCCAAGTCGATCCTCGAGGGCAAGTTCCCGGAGCGGATCGTCGAGAAGGCGGTCGAGCGCATGCTGCCGCGCGGGCCGCTGGGCCGCAAGCAGCTCTCCAATCTCAAGGTCTACAAGGGCCCCGACCACCCGCACGCCGCGCAGACGCCGATCCCGCTCGACGTCGCCAAGCTCAATCCGAAAAACAGCCGGAGCGCCTGATCCATGGCCGAGACACTCTCCTCCCTCGCCGATCTCAAGACTTCGACGATCGCCCCGCCGGACGCGGCGCAAGCCCCCGTCCACGTGCAGAAGCTCGACAAGCTCGGGCGCGCCTACGCCACCGGCAAGCGCAAGAACGCGGTGGCGCGCGTCTGGATCAAGCCCGGCAAGGGCAAGGCCACCGTCAACGGCAAACCGCTCGACGTCTATTTCGCCCGCCCCGTGCTGCGCATGATCCTCAACCAGCCGCTGGTCGTGGTGGGCCGCCTGACGCAATACGATCTGACCGCGACGGTCGCCGGCGGCGGCCTCTCCGGCCAGGCTGGCGCGGTGCGCCACGGCCTCGCCAAGGCGCTGACCTACTACGAGCCGGAGTTGCGCGCCTCGCTGAAGAAAGAGGGCTTCCTCACCCGCGACTCGCGCGTCGTCGAGCGCAAGAAGTATGGGCACAAGAAGGCGCGCGCGAGCTTCCAGTTCTCGAAGCGGTGACGCGGGCGGCATTGGCTCGCAATTATGCGGAAAGGGCGGCTTCGGCCGCCCTTTTTGCTGGACGAAGCGCGGGGCGGCGTGGGCTGTTGAGTGGAAATTCCGCTACGGAACGCTTGAGTGAGGTCATCGCCAAGAGTCGGGCGACCTGAGTTGATCCAGAGTTGCCTCTCCTGGGCTGCAATATCGGCCGTGAGCATGGCTATGGTCGAGCGGCCGGGTTGGTTCCAGAATTGGCGAACAGGACGCACAAGAATGGACTCGCTACATCAGGGGCCATGAGCGCCGTTGATAGAGAAAAGATCGTCGCTATGATGCGTCGATACCGGCTGGGAGCATCCAATGGCCAAGATCAAGGTGCACCTGAAAGCGCACCGACACATCTACATCCACAACGACATCGGCAACGCCGCCTTCTATTTCAAGAATCGGGTGGACGAGCGCATCGCAAAGGATGACCGCGAGGGCGTCGGGCTGGAAATCATCGCCGGCCTGACGCTGCTCGCCTTCGAGGTCGAGGCCAGGTTCAATTTCCTCGGTTTTAGGCTGATTGAGGACTGGGACGAATGGCAGTCCGCGAAGACGAAGGTTGAGGCGGTTTGTGATCGCCTCGGTGTAGCGCCCGACTTTACCGCGCGTCCGTACCTCAGCATCGAGAAGCTCCGCAGCTTCCGAAACACTCTGGCGCACGGCAAGCCGGACGAGAAGGTGTTCGAACAGGAGGTCGTTGTAAGCGCCGAGGAACTCAAGGAGATGGGTATTCTGCACGCCGAGTGGGAAGCCTACGTCGACCAAGGCTTTTTCCACGATGCCTACAGTGACGCGGAGTCGATCTGGAAAGAGCTCTTGGCGAAATCCGGGTTGACAGTGTTCGACACTCTGACCCACGGAGGCTGCGACATGAGCTTCATCGAGCACGTCGAGGAGGGCCCCTAGTGCTCTGACTCATTCAGATGGTTCACGGACTTGCGCGAGCTTTTCGAAGTTCGCGGGAGCGGATGTGGTCCAGACGATGGCGGTTACCCCGGTTACCGGTTACGCGCGGTTACGGCGCCACCTTACTAAATGCACTTAATCCGCCGCCTCCGGGAGTTGTGCGGTCGGCCCCTCCCGCCGACCCACCGCGCCGTCGACGTCATGGAGGCTAAGACTTCCGAAGCCGAAGGGCTGTCAAGGGCGCGCTCGAACGGCGTCGCAAGACGCCCGTCTCTCGACGGGCTATGGCGCGCCGCCGCAGGCGGGCTTCGCCCCTTGACAGCTCTTCGGCTTCGGAAAGAAGACGCTTCCATGAGGTCGATGGCGCTATCCGCCGAAGCGCGGCGCGCTACTCTCGACCGGTTGCGGAGGACTCCGGGCTCGGCGCGCCTCGCCGAACGGCGCGTCGCGGCGGTCACAACAGGAACGCCAGCGCGGCCTCGCTCGGCTGCTCCACTTTCAACGCCAGCAACTCGTCCGCCCGGGTGCGGCCTACGTTGACGGCGGCCACGGGCTTTCCCGCGCCGACCGCCATTTCGACGAAGCGGAAGCCCGAATAGACCATCAGCGAGGAGCCGACGACCAGCATCGCGTCGGCCTTCTCCAGATGTCCCGCGGCCGCTTCGACGCGCTGGCGCGGAACGTTCTCGCCGAAGAACACGACGTCGGGCTTGAGCACGCCGCCGCAGTGCGGGCAGGGGGGAACGCGGAAGGAGGAAAAGTCCGCGGCCTCGAGGTCGGCGTCGCCGTCCGGCGCGTCGGCGGCGTCGAGAGCGAGCCACCCGGCGTTCAGCCGGTCCAGTTCGTCCTGCAGCGCCTCGCGCGGCGTTCTCAGCCCGCAACCCATGCAGCGGACCCGATCGAGGCGCCCGTGCAGGTCGATCACCCGCGCGCTGCCGGCCGCCTGATGCAGCCGGTCGACGTTCTGGGTCAGAAGAAGCTCGCATCCGCCGACCGCTTCGAGCTTCGCCAAAGCGCGGTGCGCATCGTTCGGCCGCGCCCGGCTGAATCGCCGCCACCCGAGCTGGCTTCGCGCCCAGTAGCGCCGGCGCGTCGTCTCCTCGCCCATGAAGGCCTGATAGGTCACCGGCTGCGTCCGCTTCCATTTGCCGTCGGCGTCGCGGTAGTCGGGGATGCCCGAGCTCGTGCTGCAACCCGCGCCGGTCAGGACGAAGAGGCGGCGATGCCGGTCGACGAAGTCCTGGAGGCTGGCGCAGTCGTTCATGCGACGAGATTACAGCGGCGGGTTCGATCTCGCCACACGCCAACCCGGTCATGCGCGGCCATGACGAGGCGGCGCTTTCGGCCGCGTGTATTACTTCTTGTTATATCTTTTCGCTAACGCCTCGAGTTCCTTGCTGTGGAACAAGTCGATGCATTTCATCAAGATAAGTTCCTCTCCGGAAAAGCTTTTATATTCCTTCGCCAGGAACCGCTTGCCGAGCGCGGCCGCCTCTTCATAGGCCTCGTAGGGGAAGCTGCCGAGCTCCAAATAGCCGCCCGCCGCGGCTCGACTGTCAGTCACCACCTCGGCGGATTTGTAGCCGTCGGCGATGCAGGCGCTGAGAGCGAAGTTCTTCAGATACTCGACCGGAGAATATTCGACGCGGCCGTCGGCGGCCGCAGCCTCGACGAGCAGGGGCGCGGCGAGAAAGGTCACGGCGGCGACGAACTTGGAACCCATGGCGAAGCCTCCATCGCCGGCGGGCGGTTTGTAGGCGCGGGCGCCGACCGCGCTCGGCGCCGCCACCGCCTTACTCGCCGGAACGAGGCGCTCGCGCGCCGGACGCGGTCGGCGGCCGCGCCTACAATAGGCCGCCGCCCGGGAATTTCCCAGTTACGCCCGCCTTGACCAGCAATTCTAAAAGTAGGTTGCTGATTGGCGTTCAAGGGCTGTCTCGGATTTTTATGAGGTCTGGGGGGATTGTGAAAGTGGCGACGGCTTGGAGAAAGACCTGCCAGGAAGGGAAGA
>JBEKLU010000027.1:0-45592 GCA_050010035.1 Roseiarcus sp. | reverse complement strand
TTGATGTCGAAGAAATTCTCGAAGCCCTCGGCCTCGACCAGCTTGCCGAGGATCGCGCGCTTGCCTTCCTTGGTGAACTGGATTTCCTTGTCCGGCCCCTCGATGCGCTCCTGAATCCACGCCTTCTCGGCGGGATCGGAAATATGAACGAACTCGAAGCCGACCGTGTCGCAATAGGTGCGGCGCAGGATCGCCAGCATCTGGCGCACCGTGGCGAATTCCAGCCCGAGCACGTGATCGATGAAAATCTTGCGGTCGTAGTCGGATTCCTGGAAGCCGTAGGTCGCGGGATGGAGTTCCTCGTGATCCTTCTGCGGCTCGAGCCCGAGCGGATCGAGGTTGGCGTGCAGATGGCCGCGCATGCGATAGGCGCGGATCATCATCAGCGCGCGCACGCTGTCGCGCGTGGCGCGGCGGATCGCGTCTTCGCTCGGCGCCGCTCCGGGTTCGGCCGCCGCGCGGGCGCGCAGCTTGTCGCCGACGGCGCGTTCCGTCGCCGGCCAATCGCCGTCGAGCGCGTTGATCAGGTCGCCCTTGGGCGTGGCGGGCCACTGGGGACGCCGCCACGAGGCGCCCTCGGCGGTCTTTTCGACGCTGGCCCGATCGTCGCCGAGGGCATCGAAGAATCCGCGCCAGCCGGCCTCGACCGAGGCCGGGTCCGCTTCATAGCGGGCCTGCAGCGCCTCGATATAGGCGCCGTTGACGTCGTAGAGAAAAGAGCTCTGCAGCAACGCCTGATTGATGTCCTGCCGCGTCATCTCCGGTCTCCCGTCACCGTCCGTGCAATACGTCGACCAAGGTCTTGCCGAGCCGCGCCGGCGAAGGCGAGACGCGAATGCCCGCCGCCTCCATCGCCGCGATCTTGTCCTCGGCGCCGCCCTTGCCGCCGGCGATGATCGCGCCGGCGTGGCCCATGCGGCGCCCCGGGGGCGCCGTGCGCCCGGCGACGAAGCCGACCACCGGCTTGGCGCGGCCCTTCCTCGCTTCGTCGGCGAGGAACTGCGCGGCGTCCTCCTCCGCGTGGCCGCCGATCTCGCCGATCATGACGATCGACTTGGTCTCGGGGTCGGCGAGGAACAGTTCGAGCGCCTCGATGAAATCCATGCCCTTGACCGGATCGCCGCCGATCCCGATGGCGGTCGTCTGGCCGAGGCCTTCCTGCGTCGTCTGGAACACCGCCTCGTAGGTCAGCGTTCCCGATCGCGAGACGATGCCGACGCTGCCGCGCTTGAAGATGTTGCCGGGCATGATGCCGATCTTGCATTCGCCCGCGGTCATCACGCCCGGACAATTGGGCCCGACGAGGATCGACTTCGAGCCTTGCAGCGCGCGCTTGACCTTGACCATGTCGAGCACCGGGATGCCCTCGGTGATGCAGACGATGAGCGCAATCTCCGCCGCGATCGCCTCGCAGATCGCGTCCGCCGCGCCCGGCGGCGGCACGTAGATCACCGAGGCGTCGGCGCCGGTCGTCTCGCGCGCCTCGGCGACGGTGTCGAAGACGGGAAGGCCGAGATGGATCGAGCCGCCCTTGCCGGGCGACGTGCCGCCGACGATCTTGGTGCCGTAGGCGATGGCCTGTTCCGAATGGAACGTGCCGTTCTTGCCGGTGAAGCCTTGGGTGATGACTTTGGTGGAGGCGTTGATGAGGACGGACAAGGCGAATTCCTCGAGTTAGAATTTCAGGACGCGAACCCCTTCCCCCCTCGAGGGGGAAGGTGGCGTCGCGAAGCGATGACGGATGAGGGGGATCGAGCGAAGCGAGATGGCTCCGTCGCGCGCCGATCACTCCCCGAATTACTGCCGAACTTTCGAATCTCCAATTTCATGAACCCAAGTGTTGAACGTTCAGAGCGATCTCGCTCCGCTCGATCCCCCTCATCCGTCGGCTTCGCCGACCCCTTCCCCCGCGAGGGGGGGAAGGGGTTCGCGGGCGCCGCGCGAATGAAATTGTCTTCGACGTTCATCGAGGCCGGCGGCGCCGCCGTTCGGCTACGAACCCTTCTTCACCGCCCCGACGATCTTCTGCGCCGCGTCGTCGAGGTCGTCCGCCGGGATCACGTTCAGCCCCGACTCGCGGATGATTGTCTTGCCCACTTCGACGTTGGTGCCTTCCAGGCGAACCACCAGCGGCACCTCGAGCCCCATCTCCTTGACCGCGGCGATGACGCCTTCGGCGATCACGTCGCAGCGCATGATGCCGCCGAAAATGTTGACCAAGATGCCCTTCACGTTGGGGTCGGCGGTGATGATCTTGAACGCCGCCGTCACCTTGTCCTTGGAGGCGCCGCCGCCGACGTCGAGGAAGTTGGCGGGGCTTTCGCCGTAGAGCTTGATGATGTCCATCGTCGCCATGGCGAGGCCGGCGCCGTTGACCATGCAGCCGATCGCGCCGTCGAGCGCGATGTAGTTGAGGTCGTGCTTGGAGGCTTCGATCTCCTTGGCGTCCTCCTCGCTTTCGTCGCGCAGCGCGGCGATGTCGGGATGGCGATAGAGCGCGTTGTCGTCGAAGGAAACCTTGGCGTCGAGCACCTTGAGCTGGCCTCCGGTGGTGACGATCAGCGGATTGATCTCCAGCATCGACATGTCCTTGGCGACGAACGCCGCGTAGAGCTTGGCGATCAACGCCCCCGCCTGCTTGGCGAGATCGCCGGAAAGGCCGAGCGCGCGCGCCGCGGCGCGGCCGTGATGCGCCATCGCGCCGGTCGCCGGATCGATCGAGAACGAATGGATCTTTTCCGGCGTCTTGTGCGCGACGTCTTCGATGTTGACGCCGCCCTCGGTGGAAAGGACGAAGGCGACGCGGCTCACCGCACGGTCGACCAGCGCGGAGAGATAGAATTCCTTGTCGATCGAGGACCCGTCTTCAATATAGAGCCGGTTGACCTGTTTTCCAGCCGGTCCGGTCTGCACGGTCACCAGCGTCGCGCCGAGCATTTGCTTGGCGAATTGCCCGACCTCCTCGACCGAACGGGCGAGGCGCACGCCGCCCTTGTCGCCGGCTCGAGCCTCCTTGAAGCGGCCCTTGCCGCGCCCGCCGGCGTGGATCTGGCTCTTGACGACATAGAGCGGCCCGGGAAGCTCCTTGGCCGCGGCGACCGCTTCCTCGGGCGTGAAGGCGGCCTTGCCGGCCGACACCGGCGCCCCGAAGGCGGCCAGCACCGCCTTCGCCTGGTATTCGTGGATGTTCATGGATGAAGCTCGCTTTCGAGGAAACCCGAGCCGGCGCGGCCGGCGCCAAGAAACGTCAGGCGGCCAGCGCCGGATTGATCGCCTTGCAGGCCTCGATGAGGGTGCGCACCGAGGCGACGGACTTGGCGAACATCGCCTTCTCCGCCTCGTCGAGCGTGATTTCGACGATGCGCTCGACGCCGCCGGCGCCGATCACCGCCGGCACGCCGACGTAGGTGTCGGTGACGCCGTACTGGCCGCTGAGCCGGGCCGCGCAGGGCAGCACGCGGCGCTGGTCCTTGAGGTAGGATTCGGCCATCGAAATCGCCGAGGCCGCCGGCGCGTAGAAGGCCGAGCCGGTCTTCAGGAGGTTGACGATCTCGCCGCCGCCTTTGCGCACGCGCTCGACGATCGCGTCGAGCCGCGCCTGGGTCGTCCAGCCCATTTTGACGAGGTCGGGCAACGGGATGCCGGCGAGCGTGGAATAGCGCACCGAGGGCACCATGTCGTCGCCGTGGCCGCCGAGGACGAAGGCGGTGACGTCCTCGACCGAGACCTTGAATTCGTCGGCGAGGAAATGGCGGAAGCGCGAGGAGTCGAGCACGCCAGCCATGCCGACGACCTTGTGCGCGGGCATGCCGGAGGTCTTCTGCAACGCCCAGACCATCGCGTCGAGCGGATTGGTGATGCAGATGACGAAGGCGTCGGGCGCGTTGGCCTTGATGCCCGCCCCGACCGAATCCATCACCTTGAGATTGATGCCGAGCAGATCGTCGCGGCTCATGCCGGGCTTGCGCGGCACGCCGGCGGTGACGATCACCACGTCGGCGCCGGCGATCTCGGCGTAGGAGCTGGCGCCGGTCAGGCGCGCGTTGAAGCCGTCGACCGGCGCGGATTCGGCCAAGTCCAGCGCCTTGCCCTGCGGCACGCCGTCGATGATGTCGAAGAGGACGATGTCGCCGAGTTCCTTGATCGCGGCAAGGTGGGCCAGGGTGCCGCCGATCTGGCCGGCTCCGATCAGAGCAATCTTCTTACGCGCCATGGGATTTGTCCGTCCTTCGAGTTTGCCGCGACGAGGAAGCCGCGCGGCCAGGAACCGCGCGGTCCTATCGCTTTAACACGCCGCACGATCAAGCCGAACTTTCGGCGCAAAGGCCGCCGGCGCGGCCGTCGAGACATTAGCCTTGTTTCATTATGATGTACATTCAATATGTTACGGCGACGCGGCGCGCTCGGCAACCCCGGGAAACGCGCGGAACTTAGTGGCGCAAATTACATTTATTGTAAATTGTAATGCCCACGGAAGCGCGCCCCTTCCCCCTTTCGGGGGAAGGTGTCATCGCGCAGCGATGACGGATGAGGGGTCGCGCCGTAAGGCGCATTCGTCAGTATAGCTGCGATCCGTAGTCAATCATACGGTATAAACAAGCAAGCTTTAGCTTGCGCCGAAGCAACGCGCCGTGCGGCGCGACCCCTCATCCGTCATCGCTGCGCGATGACACCTTCCCCCGCAAGGGGGGAAGGGGCGCGCGGCTTGATGAGCTGTATCCGTGCGACATACGAGAGACACTCAACTTGTCGGCATGCCCTGGCCGGCGCCCGCCCCCTCGAAGCGACGTCAAAACACTTTGCGGCCGAACAGGCTCGCGGCGAGGTCGACCATCAGCGTCGCGCTGCGGCCGCGCTCGTCGAGAAACGGATTGAGCTCGACGAAGTCGACCGAGCCGACGAGGCCGGAATCGTAAAGCAGCTCCATCGTCAAGTGCGCCTCGCGGAAGGTCGCGCCGCCCGGCACGGGCGTGCCCACGCCCGGCGCCAGCGAGGGATCGAGAAAGTCGAGATCGAGGCTGACGTGCAGGATTCCCCGGCGCGAGCCGACGCGCTCGATGATCCGCCGGATCGTCGCCGCCGCGCCGTATTCGTCGAGCACGCGCATGTCGACGACGTCGACGCCGCGCGCGCGCAACAGGCGCCGTTCGCCGTCGTCGATCGAGCGAACGCCGAAGAGATGCAGGTTGCGCGGGTCGACGAGCGCGTGCGGCTCTTCGCCGAGCAGGCCCTCGAAGCCGGGTTCGCCGCACAGCATCGCCGCCGGCATGCCGTGCATGGCGCCCGAGGGCGAGGTCGCCGGGGTGTTGAAGTCGGTGTGCGCGTCGAGCCACAGCACAAACAGCTCGCGGCCCGTCTCGGCCGCATGGCGCGCGACGCCGCCGATCGAGCCCATCGACAGGCTGTGGTCGCCGCCGATCACGATCGGCGTCCGCCCGGCCTTCAGCGTCTCGTAGGTCTTGCGGCAGACGAGGCGCGACCACGCGGCGACGCTGGCGTAATTGCGCGCCGCGCCGCCCAGCGACGCGATCGGCGGCTCGGCCGGGGAAAGCGCGAGATCGCCAGAATCCTCCACCTCGTAGCCGAGGCCCGCGAGGACGCGCGCCAGACCGGCGACGCGCAGCATCGCCGGCCCCATCGCGGCGCCGGCGAAGCCCGCCCCGTCTTCGACCGGCGCCCCCAGGATCGTCAACGCGCGCCCGCGCGCCGAACCCACGCTCTCCCCGATCTCCATGCGCCGCCCCTCGCCCGCGTTCAGTCCACGCCGCAGCATGCCCGCGCCAGCCGAGGACGACAAGCTCACCGCGCCGACTGGCTGATGGCCAAGCTCGCTGGGATCGACTTCGAGGAAGTGATCGTCGCGCCCGACGACGCCGACGCGCGCGCCGAAATCCTCTTGCTCTCGCCGTCGATCCTCGTGCCTTGCCTCACCTATAAGGGCATGCGCGTCTGGGACACGCTCGCCATCGGCGAGTTCTTGAACGAAATCGCGCCAGACGCGGGCCTGTTGCCTAAGGATCAGGCGAAGCGCGCCCACTGCCGGTCCATTTGCGGGGAAATGCATTCGGGCTTCGTTTCGCTGCGTCAGGCGCTGCCGATGAACATCAAGGCCGAGTTTCCCGGCTTCAAGATCTGGTCGAAGGCGAAGGCGGACATCGAGCGCATCCTCGCCATCTGGCGCGAATGCCTCGAGGCCTACGGCGGCCCGCACCTGTTCGGGGAAATCTGCATGGCCGACGCGATGTACGCGCCGGTGGTGAGCCGCTTGCGCACCTACGGCGTGGCGCTCGACGGCCCGCTCAAGGCCTACGCCGAGCGTATCTGGGACCTGCGGGCGATGGCCGAATGGCGCGAGGCGGCGCTGGCCGAGAGGGAAGAGATCGAGGAGCTGGAGGTCGAGTTCCAGCGCCGCGCCCTTCGCCGCGCGCCGCGTTATGCACACATCTCGAAGGCCCCGTCAGGCGCCGCTTCGGTCCAGCGTTCGCCAGTTGCGCTCGAAGGGCAGCCGCCAGGCGTGCGGGGCGATGAGTTGGTGGACCGATTTGGGCCCCCACGAACCCGGCGCGTAGAGGCGCACCGGCGGCGGCGCCTCCAAAAGCGGAATCGACGCTTCCCAAAGCCGCTCGATGCCCTCGGCGGTGGTGAACAGCGTGTGGTCTCCGCGCATCGCGTCGAGGATCAGGCGCTCGTAGGCTTCCAGCACGTCGCCGATCATGCCGGTGTCGTGCATGGCGAACTGCATGCTCAATTTGTCGAGCCGCATGCCGGGACCGGGGCGCTTGCCGTAGAACGACAGCGACACTTTCGAGGCGTCCGCCAGGTCGAAGGTCAAGTGGTCCGGGCCTTGCGCGCCGACGCCGGAGCCGACCGGAAACATGCTCTTGGGCGCCTCGCGGAAGGCGATCGAGATGATGCGCTGACCCTCGGCCATGCGCTTGCCGGTGCGCAGGAAGAACGGCACGCCCGCCCAGCGCCAATTGTCGATCGAGCATTTCAAGGCGATGAAGGTTTCGGTGTCGGATTCGGGGTCGACGCCCTCCTCGGTCCGGAAACCCACGTACTGGCCGCGCACCACGTCGCGCGGGTCGACCGGCAGCATCGAGCGGAAGACCTTGTTCTTCTCCTCGCTGATCGGGGCGGGCGACAGCGCCGTCGGCGGCTCCATCGCCATGAAGGCGAGGATCTGGAAGAGGTGCGTCACCACCATGTCGCGATAGGCGCCGGTCTGCTCGTAGAAGGCGGAGCGCTTGCCCAGCGCCAGCGTCTCCGGCACGTCGATCTGCACGTGGTCGATGAAATTGCGGTTCCAGATCGGCTCGAACAGGCCGTTGGCGAAGCGGAAGGCGAGAATGTTCTGCGCCGGCTCCTTGCCGAGGAAATGGTCGATGCGGAAGATCTGCTCTTCGGAAAAGACCTCGTGCAGCCGGGCGTTGAGCGACTTGGCGCTCTGGAGATCGGTGCCGAACGGCTTTTCCATGATGACGCGCGAGCGCTCGACGAGGCGCGCTTCGGCGAGCAAGCGGACCGCCGGCAGGGCCGCGACGGGCGGCACGCTGAGATAATGCACGCGCCCGCATTCGGCGCCGAGCGAGCGCTCCGCCTTTTCCACCGCGCCCTTGAGTGCGTCGGCGCCCGCGGCCATCGGCACATAATCGAGGATGTCGGCGAAAGCGGCCCACTCGGCCTCGCTCGCCTTTCTCCCGGTGGAGCGGTCGAGCGCGCCGCGCGCGATGGCGCGAAAGCCGTCGGCGTCGATCGCGTCGAGCGAGACGCCGACGATCCGGCAGCCCGGAATGAACCCGGCGCTAGTCAGGTGGAAGAGGCCCGGCAGCAATTTGCGTTGCGACAGATCGCCGGTGGCGCCGACCAGGGTGACGACCTGCGGATGCTTCGGGCCGACGCCCGGATGAATCTTCGCCATGGCCCCGCCCCGTCGTCGCCCCGCCGCGCGCCGGCCGCCGGGATCGGGGCTATTCTTTGAGCAAGATCGGGGCGACGCGCAATTGAATTCGGCGGGGCGGCGGGAGGGGCGCGGCGGGGCCGCATGAAGCGGGCGCGAGGCGCGAAGGTGGCGCGCGCCTTCCCCCAGCGAGCTTACGACATTCACAATTCTTTGCCGACCGCCGGCCACATCGGCCCGTCGCCGTCAAGCCGCTTCGCGGCTGCTCCGCTGCGCTCCGCCCGCTTCGCGGTGACTGCGCCGCTCCGATGTGGCGTTGTGCATCCATGATCTTTGCTGCGAGAAGTCGGCCCTGCGGGCCGGCTTCGCTCAGCAAAGATCATGGAAACCGAGAGCCTGAGCCGCGCGCAGGGGTCAATGTTTGCGAGCGAAGCGAGCAACCCGCGAAGCGGGCGCGCTCGGCGCGACATTGACGCCGAGCACGGATCAGGCACAGGGGACCTAAAAGACTTCGAGTGGCGATGTGTGAATCCAATGGCCCGCCCGCGGGAGAGGGGTCAGCGCGCGGGCCTGCATTTCGGTCATGACGTGTCATGATTTAAAGAGATTTGTCGATAGGAGCGGCGGATGGCGACGCGGACGCTGAAGACCGAATCGGGCGAGGAGGACGCCGAGGACCGCATGACGCTGATCCTCGCGGCGGAGGCGCGCGCCGAGGCGCCGCTGCCCGAAGCCGTCTCCGCCGCGATTCTCGCCGGCGACAGCGTCTTGAAGGCGCTGCGCGTGTGGCGCGGCATGACGCAGGTTCAACTGGCGGAGGCCGCCGGCATCGGCCAGGGTTACCTCAGCGAGCTCGAGGCGCGCGCGAAGACGGGATCGTCGGAGACGTTGACGAAACTGGCGCACTGCCTCGACGTGCAGAAGGGGCGGCTGGTTTAGGAGTCCGCGTGGGCCGAGGCCTTCGGCTTCCATGATCGTTGCGAAGCGGGGCCGGCCCCGCGGGCTGGCTTCGCGCAGCAAAGATCATGGATGCGCAACGCCGCGCCGCCGCGACGCAGTCACCTCAAGGCGAATGCGAAGCATTCGGCCGGGCGAAGCGGGCGAAGCGCAGCGGAGCAGCCGCGAAGTGGCTTGACGGCGGCGGGGCGGCGTGGCCGGCTGGAGTTGGGGATTTGCGGGCACGGCGGCGTAATTCCCGTCCCGTTAGCTTTGGCGGGATGCGTCCAAACCAGAGCCTCTCGTCATGCTCTAAAGGTGCCTTTGTATGCAGCCGCGGAGCCATTGAGCCATATCTCGGCAGCCAAAGCATCCAAGTGCAAGTCTAGGAAACCGCCATCTCGTGGCGAGCGCGCGCGTTTGTTGTATGATGCTGTGCCAAAATTGTCTTGCGATGCCATAACGGAGAACGTGTCAATTTCGTAATCAGCCCAATGATTGCGGTCGATTTCGATTAATGGCTCCCTTCGCGCGAGCATTTCGGCCCGATTGCGATTCCGGCGGCCCCACATTCTTATGGTGCCGTCCAGCGCGGCTTGTCGCACTCCCTGCAGTAAGTCCATTATTTCGGCGTTGGTTTTGCCCGAAATATCCCATCCAACAACGTGAGCCCGTGAGAGAAAGTCTTTCAAATTAATTCGTGAGGGAGCCGACGTTGAAACGGGGTCTAGGCTCGGCCTGTACGTGACCGGATCAGAGCCCAGCGCATCCCTAAGCGCTCTTTCAATTGGGTTGTTTTCGCGGTCACGCGTCAGTCGTTGAAGTCTCAATTCTTCCGTGTGAGCGGCGAGCGCTTCGATTGAAGCCTTATCTGAGGTTGCAAGTGGTGGGATATGCGCCGATCGATTGACCCGATATGACCCCTCAAGAATAAGAACTACCAGCGCAGTAAGGGTAGCGACCGCCCAAACAAGCCAAGGCCAGTGTGGTAGCCAAACGGGCATTTTCAGCCTCGCCGCAGTCTCAGGTGATAAAAATTCGTCCCTCACGAACGCCGCAGCGCTGAAAATGGCAAAGGGAAGCGCAAACAGGAGACGCCAAGCGGGAATCAGGACCGCCCGCCAATGCTCAAGTCTGGACTGTAAAGATCCCATCAGTTTTCCATATCATGATTCTTCCCCTCTTGCGGAACACACCGCGAACAGATACGCATCGTTCGTGATTTGTTTACGCCTGATGGTGATTCTCGCGCGGTCGGGCGCTGCAAATCGAATCGCGGCGCGGGCCGCTGGGGAGACTGCCATGCTGACCAAAAAGCAAAGCGAGTTGCTGCGCTTCATTCATGAGCGCCTCCAGGCCGAGGGCGTTCCGCCCTCCTTTGACGAGATGAAGGACGCGCTCGATCTGCGCTCCAAATCGGGCATCCATCGCCTGATCCTGGCGCTCGAGGAGCGCGGTTTCATCCGCCGCCTCGCCAATCGCGCGCGCGCCATCGAGGTGTTGCGCCTGCCCGAGTCGGCCACCGTCGGGGCGCCGCGCGCGCAAAAATTCTCGCCGAGCGTCATTCCCGGCAGTCTGGGGCGCGTGCGCCCGCGCTCGGGGGCCGAAACGGAAGCGCGCTCGGCGATGATCCCGGTGATGGGCCGCATCGCCGCGGGCACGCCGATCGCCGCCATCCAGACGCGCATCGACACTATCGCCGTGCCGCCCGAATTCCTCGGCGCGGGCGAGCACTTCGCCCTCGAAGTGCGCGGCGATTCGATGGTCGAGGCGGGGATCATCGAGAACGACACCGTCGTCATCCGCAAGCAGGACACCGCCGAGACCGGCGACATCGTGGTGGCGCTGATCGACGAGGAGGAGGCGACGCTGAAGCGCCTGCGCAAGCGCGGCGCCTCGATCGCGCTGGAGGCGGCCAATCCGGCTTACGAAACGCGCATCTTCGGGCCCGACCGCGTGCGCATCCAGGGCAAGCTGGTCAGCCTCCTGCGCCGCTATTGAGCCTTGGAATTTGGAGGCCGGCCGGAAGCAGCATTGAGGAGGCCACTCCTAGCTGCTTCCGAGCCGGCCGACCCCACGGACCCGGGAGATGCGGCGGACCCGAGCACCCCGCGGGGTATCTCGCGGGCTTCAAGCTATGCCCTGCGAAGATGACGGTACGCAGACGCAATCGCCGATTGCAACGGCCACGGGCGCTTGCCGGCGGGAAACCGAAAATTTACCTAAATATTGATGGTTAAAGGCTAACGGCGCGGCGGACCGCGGCGAGACGGTCTCTCGTAGGCGCGGTCGGCGCCCTAATGCATACGCACATCTCGGCGACAGCGCGCAAACTCACCCCGCCCCTCACCCTGCCTCTCCCCGCAAGCGGGGAGAGGGGAGAAGAGCGCCGCGCGCTCCTCTCCCCGTTTACGGGGAGAGGTTGGGTGAGGGGCCGGGGGATTGGCCGCAGGCTTCGCCGAGATGTGTGACTCCCTTAGGGCGCCGACCGCGTCCGGCGCGTAGCGCCTCGTTCTGTCCATATCGAAGCGTCCGAACGAGCGCGGCCAGCGGCCGCGCCTACAAGTGCGCCTCGAGACTCCCCTCGGCCCTACCCGCCCGCCCGCGCCAGCTCCTCGATGAGCCGCGCGACCTCGCGCCGCGCCTCGAGATGGGGCATGTGGCCGACGCCGGCGAAGCGGTGGACGGCGATCCGCCCGCTCAATCCCTCGCATTGGCGCGACGGGATGATCTGGTCCTCCGCGCCGACGACGATCTTCGTCGGGATCGCGGGATCGGCGAGCAGGTGGCGCACGCCGAACGCCTGGACGCCGTCGGGGAACAGCCTGCGCGCCAGGCGCGTCTGCGCTTCGAGAAGTTCGCCGTCCTCGCGCTGGCGCAACGCAGTCTCGACCAGCGCCGCGCCGAGCGAAGCGGGGTCGACGGCCAAAAGCCGCATCCACGGCGTCAGGCTCGCCGCCGAGCGCGCGCGCAGGAACCCGGCGAGGAACGCCCAGTTGATTTCCGGGCCGAGGCCGGCGGGCGCGATCAGCATCAGCGACAGCGCGCGAAATCCCGCCTCGGCGGCGAGCGCTGCGCCGACCGCCGCGCCGAGCGAATGGCCGACGAGATGCGCGGCGTCGATTCCTTCTTCTGCGAGCGCCTCGCGCGCGAGTGCGACCAGCGCGGACAACGAGGCTTCGCCGACCAGCGGCGAGCCGCCGTGGCCGGGCAGATCGACGGCGAAGGCCGCACGCGGCGTCGGCAAATGCCGAACGAGCGGGCGCCAGATGCTGAGGTCGGCGCCGAAGCCGTGGATGAAGACCAGCGGCGCGCCCTCGCCCGTCTGCAGCCAGGCGCGGTTGAGCCGCGTCTCGGCGGCGCCGGCGCCTCGGGGCTCGGCGCCCGCCGGCGGCTCGCGAAACTCGACGTCGCGCGCCTGCACGCGGCCGTTCGGGCCGGAGCCGGCGATCTCGGCGAGGTCGAGGCCCTTTTCGCGCGCCAGGCGGCGCGCCAGCGGGCTCGCGCGACCTCGCTCGCCCGGAGCGATCGACGAAGCCGGCGGAGCCGGCCGCGCCGGCGCCTCGGCGCGCGACGCCGAGGGCGCGAGGAGAGCCCGCAATTCGCCCGCCAGCGCCTGCATATCAGGGTCGAACTCCTCGTCCTCGCCGACGATCCAGCCGACCACGGCGCCGACCGGAAGCTCGTCGCCGGCCTTCGCGCGCACGCCGCGCAGCACGCCGGACGCCGGCGCCTCGACCTCCATCGCCGCCTTGTCGGTTGCGATCTCGAACAGGAGCTGGCCTTCGCGCACGCGCTCGCCCTCGGCGACGAACCAGCGCCCCATCTTGCCCGTCGCCATGTCCATGTCGACGCGCGGCAGAACGACCTCTTTCGCCATCTAACCGCCGCCGGGTTGTTGCGCCGCGCTCATCACGCCCGCCCCTGCGCGAGGCTTCGCGCCGCCGCGACGATGTCCTCGACCTGGGGAACGGCGGCCTTTTCCAGCACGGGGCTGTAGGGGATCGGCGCCTCGGCGCCGCCCAGGCGCAGGATCGGCGCGTCGAGATAATCGATGGCTTCGCTTTCGGCGACGCAGGCGCTGACTTCGGCGCCGAGCCCGAGCGTCTTCACCCCTTCGTAGACCGCCAGAAGCCGCGTCGTCTTCTTGACGCTGGCGACGATCGTCTCGCCGTCGAACGGCCGCAAGGCTCTCAAATCGACGATCTCCGCCTCGACGCCTTCGGCCGCCAGGATCGTCGCCGCCTCGAGCGCGCGGTGCGTCATTATTCCCGTCGCGACGATGGTCAGATCGCGGCCCTCGCGCCTCAGCGCCGCCTTGTCGAGCGCGACGCGGTAGTCGCCCTCGGGAACCGGGCCCTTCGTCTTGTAGAGCAGCTTGTGCTCGAAGACGATCACCGGATCGGGATCGGCGATGGCGGAGAGCAGCATTCCCTTGACGTCGTGCGGCGTCGACGGCTCGACGACCTTGAGGCCCGGCACGTGCGCGAACCACGCCTCCAGGCTCTGGCTGTGCTGCGCCGCGCCCCCGAGGCCCGAGCCGGTCGGCATGCGGAACACCACGGGCACATGAACCGCGCCGCCCAGCATGTAGCGGATCTTGGCGGCCTGGTTGACGATCTGCTCCATCGCCAGCATCGAGAAATCCGAGAACTGGAATTCGTAGACCGGCCGCGTGCCGGTCAGCGCCGCGCCGACCGCGACGCCGGCGCCGCCGAGTTCGCTGATCGGCGTGTCGATCACGCGATTCTCGCCGAAGCGCTCGACGAGATCGCCGGTGACCTGGAAGGCGCCGCCGTAGACGCCGATCTCCTCCCCCATCAGCACGACGCGCTCGTCGGCCTCGAGGGCGATGGCGAGCGCCTCGCGGATCGCCTCGGCGAAGGTGAGTTCGCGCAACGCTTCGGACATGCCGGTTCAATCCTCCCGCGGCGAATAGACGTCGCGCGTCACTTCCGACGGACGCGGCGCCGGGCTCTTCATGGCGAAGTCGACCGCGTCCGCCATTTCCGCGCGCACCTCGTTTTCGATCGCGGCGATCGCTTCGCGCGTGGCGAGGCCGAGGGCGACGATCTCGTTTTCGAACGCGGCGATCGGGTCGCGCTGCTTCCAGCTCTCGATCTCCTCGCGCGTGCGATAGCGGTTGCGGTCGGAGCGCGAGTGGCCGCGGGCGCCATAGGTCTTGGCCTCGATCAGCGTCGGCCCGTCGCCGGCGCGCGCGCGCTCCACCGCGACAAACGACGCCTCGGCGACGTCCGCGAAAGTGTTGCCGTCGACGATCACGCCGGGCATCGCGTAGGCGCTGGCGCGATCGGCGACGTTGGGCGCCGCGGTCGAGCGCTGAATCGCGGTCGACATCGCATACTGATTGTTCTCGCAGACGAAGACGACCGGCAGCTTCCAGATCGAGGCGAGGTTGAGCGATTCGTGGAACGCGCCCTCGTTGTTGGCGCCGTCGCCGAAGAACGCCACGGCGACCGAGCCGTCGCCGCGCCGCTTGGCGCTGAACGCGGCGCCGACCGCGATCGGCAGGCCGGCGCCGACGATGCCGTTCGCCCCGAGATTGCCGCGCGCGGGATCGGCGATGTGCATCGAGCCGCCGCGCCCTTTGCATGAGCCGGTCTCCTTGCCGAGGAACTCGGCGAACATCGGCTTCAGTTGCGCGCCCTTGGCGATGCAATGGCCGTGGCCGCGATGGGTCGAGGTGATCGCGTCGGCGTCGGTCAGCGGCATGCAGACGCCGACCGCCGTCGCCTCCTGGCCGATCGAGAGATGCATGGAGCCGTAGGAGAGGCCGCGCACATACGCCTCCTCCGCCGCCTCCTCGAAGCGCCGGATGCGGTGCATGCGCCGTAAGGCGTCGAGCGCGTCGGACTGGGAAAGCCTGAAATAGACGGCGGGACGATTGACTTGCGGCGCGTGCGCGCCGCCGGCGCGGTCAGGCATGAAGGCGTCCTCCTCGGGACCGAAGTCGGCGGCGGCGCGGACCCTCGGCGTCGCGTCTTTTTGTATTTGTATCAGGGCGAATGTTTCTGTCCAAACCCTCCATGCGGCCGTTTGGCGCAGAGGAATTGCCGCAGCGCGAAGATATTTGCCTGGAAAAGTCGCAGCCTGACGTTTCCGTACGCCGTATTTTTGCGCATAGTGGCGAAAATTTCATCATTGCCTGAACCGTCTCGCCCGGAAGCCTGAAAAGCGACGTCCAAGCGCCGCTGATCGAAACGAATGAAGAAAAGTCCATGAAGATCATCACCGCGATCGTCAAACCTTTCAAGCTCGACGACGTGCGCGAGGCGCTCGACCGTCTCGGCGCGCACGGCATGACCGTCTCCGAGGTCAAGGGATACGGCCGCCAGAAAGGCCACACCGAGATTTATCGCGGCGCCGAATACGCCGTGAACTTCGTGCCCAAGACGCGCCTCGAGATCGCCGTCCCCGACGATCGCGTCGACGCGGTCCTCGAGGCGATCCGCGCCGCGGCGCAGACCGGCGCGATCGGCGACGGCAAGATCTTCGTCACTCCGCTCGAGCGCGCCGTGCGCATCCGCACCGGCGAAACGGACGACGACGCGCTCTGACGAACCCCTCTCTCCACGCGAGACCGCGCACATGAGCCCTCTGATTTCGCGCGTCGGCCTGCCCGCGGCCGCGCTCCTCGCCTTCGCGGCCCCCGCCTTCGCCGCCGACGGCAAGATCGATCCGGCCGACACCGCCTTCATGATCGCGGCGACGGCGCTGGTGCTGCTGATGACGCTTCCCGGCCTGGCGCTGTTCTATGGCGGCATGGTCCGCCGCAAGAACATCCTGGCGACGATGGCCCAGAGCGTCGCCGCGACGGGGGTGGTGTCGTTGCTGTGGTTCGCGCTCGCCTACAGCCTCGCCTTTCGCGGCGACGGCGCGCTAATCGGCGGCCTCGACCGCGCGTTGCTGACGGGCATCGGCGTCGAGTCGATCAGCCCGTTCGCCAAGACGATCCCCGAAATGCTGTTCATGGCCTACCAGATGACCTTCGCGGTCATCACCTGCGCGCTGGTCGGCGGCGCGGTCGCCGACCGCATGAAGTTCTCCGCCTTTCTCCTCTTCTGCGCGCTGTGGCTGTTCATCGTCTACGTTCCGACCGCGCACTGGGTGTGGGGCGGCGGCTTCCTGGCGCGCCTCGGGCTGATCGATTTCGCCGGCGGCACAGTGGTCCACATCAACGCCGGCGTCGCCGGCCTCGTCGCGGCGCTGATGGTGGGGGCGCGGCAGGGCTACGGGCGCGAGAACCTCGCGCCGTTCGACTTGTCGCTCGCCGTGATCGGCGCCGGCCTCCTGTGGGTCGGCTGGTTCGGCTTCAACGGCGGTTCGGCGCTGGGCGCGGGATCGCGCGCCGCCTTCGCCATCGTCGCCACGCACCTGTCGGCTTGCGCCGGCGCGCTCACCTGGAGCGCGCTGGAATGGGCCTCGCGCGGCAAGCCCTCGGTGCTCGGGCTGATTTCCGGCGCGGTCGCCGGCCTCGGCACGATCACCCCCGCCTCCGGCTACGTCCTGCCCTGGCAAGGCGTCGTCATCGGCGCGCTCGCCGGCGGCGTCTGCTATTGGGCGAGCACCGCGCTGAAGCAGCGGTTCCGCTACGACGACTCCCTCGACGTGTTCGGCGTCCACGGCGTCGGCGGCGCCCTCGGCACCCTGCTCGCCGGCGTCTTCGCCGCCGCCTCGGTGAGCGCGGCGGGCGGCGAAGCCGGCGTATCGGGGCTCCTCGAGGGAAACCCGAGGCAACTCCTCGTCCAGGCGATCGGCGTCGGCGCGACAGTCCTGTGGTGCGCGATCGGCACCTGGATCACGCTGAAGATCGTCGACGCCCTCGTCGGCCTGCGCGTCGGCGCCGAGCACGAACGCGAGGGGCTCGACGTCGCGCTGCACGGGGAGGCGATGGGGATTTAGGGGGCGAAGCGCTGGGGGATGGGCGGGGTGGGAAACCCGTCGAGGCGCCTGCCCAAGGCGAGACGTCTTTGCGCAGCTTCATCGCTTCCGAAAAGCGACGATGCGCTCAAAAATCGTCTTGCACTATAAGTAACATATATGTTACCTATGCCGATGATCGACGTGCTGCTCTACGAACGGGAGGACGGCCATTCCCCTTTTGCGGATTGGTTCGCCGATCTCGATCGGCAGGCGGCGGCGAAACTGACGATCGCCGTAGAGCGGCTGCGCCTCGGCAACTTCTCGAACGTCAAAGGCGTCGGCGCCGGGGTGCAGGAATTTCGCATCGATTGGGGGCCGGGATATCGGCTCTATTTCGGCCGCGACGGCGACGAGCTGGTGATCCTGCTGGTCGGCGGAACCAAACGACGGCAGGACAGAGACGTCGAGCGCGCGCAGGAGTTATGGGCCGAATACAAACGGCGGAGATGAAACAGATGGCGGTGACGCGAAGCTTCAAGACCATGGTCGAGGAACGCCTCGCCCGCGATCCGGGTTTTCGCGAAGCCCTGCTGCGCGAAAGCGTGGAGGCGATGCTGGCCGGCGACATGGAGGCGGGCAAAGCGGTGTTGCGCGACTATATCAAAGCGACGATCGGATTCGCGGCGCTGGCTGAAGGCGTCGGCACGCCTTCGAAGAGCCTGATCCGCATGTTCGGGCCCAAGGGCAACCCCAACGCCGACAACTTGTTCAAGGTACTCGGTCATCTGCAAAAACAAGCCGGAATCCGGTTGCACGTCGCCTAACGCTCGCCAAGCCTCATAAGCAATCGGTCTGTAGCGAAGTCGGAGACCGCCCCCTACGCAATCGCCCCCGCCGCCCGCATCCGCCCGACTTCCAGACCATTCCAGTTGCGCAACGTCGGCGACAGGAACGTCTCGAAGCGGGCGCGTTCCGCGTCGCTCAGCGGCAGGAGCTTGGCGATCAGGGCGGCGATCATGATTTGCGCCGCGCGCGTCGCGCCGTCGTCGGCCTTGACGGCGAGGCCGAGGCCGAGATCGGGCAGAGCGGCGCAGAAGACGCCCTCGGCGCCCGTCTTGGTGAACGCGCGCGCGCCCAAGAGGGTCATCACGTCGGTGTCGAAGCGGCCTTCGCCCCCCACCATGATCGGATGGGCGGCGACGGCGGCGCGGATGCGCTCGGCCGCTCGCGCGCGCACCGGCGTCAGCCCCTCGCCGCTGGCGAAACGCGCGAAACCCAGCGCCAGCGCGCGCAAGGGAACCGCCCAGGTCGGGATCGAGCAGCCGTCGACGCCGCAGACGTCGACGCCGAGCGCGGCGCCGGTCATCGCCTCGATCGCCGTATGAACCGCGCGCTGCACGGGGTGGCTCGCCGTCTCGTAACCCCTGACGTCCCAGCCGCTGGCGCAGGCCAGGCAGACGAACCCGGCGTGTTTGCCGGAGCAATTGTTGTGCAAGGCGGTGGGCGCGGCGCCCGAGCGCGCCAGCGCGCGCGCCGCCTTTTCCCCGATCGGCCAATGCGCGCCGCAGGCGAGCGCGCTCGATTCGGCACCGGCCTTGGCGAGCATCGCCTGCGCGCCGGCGACATGCGCCGCTTCGCCCGAATGCGAAGCGCAGGCGAGGGCGATTTCCTCTTCGCTCAGTCCGAGCTTGTCCGCCGCGCCGCTCTCGACGAGCGGCAGGGCCTGAAACGCCTTGACCGCCGAGCGCGGATAGACCGGGCGTTCGACGTCGCCGAAGGAAAAGACCAGCGCGCCGGCGGAATCGACGACTGCGCCGGCGCCGCGATGGCGCGATTCGACCAGCGGGCCGCGCGTGACCTCGACGACGATCGGATTGGCCATGTCCCCTCCTGGCGCCTGGGCGGCCGCCGTTCGCGACGCCGCGTGCGACCGGCTATACAGGGCTCGGCGGCGCGACTCTAGCGCTTCGGACGGACCCCAATTGCGCGGCGTCAACGTCCTGGCGCCCCGCTTGCTGTAAGGGACCTCGGCGCGAGGTTGCGATTCGAGGGGAGCATGCGATGCGCGTGCGAGATGCGATGACGCGAGGCGTGGTCGGCGTGCGCGAGACGGCCAGCCTCTCCGAGGCGGTCGAGGCCATGCTGCGCGCCGGGATCAGCGCGCTGTTCGTCTTCGACGAGCGCAAGGCGCTCGTCGGCGTCCTCAGCGAAGGCGACCTCATGCGGCGCGGCGAACTGGGCACCGAAAGCCGCCGGCCGCGCTGGCTCGAATCGCTCTTGAGCGGCGGCCGGCTGGCGCATTCCTACGCCCTCGCGCATGGCCGCCGGGTCTCGGAGGTGATGACCAGGGACGTCGTCTCGATCGCCGAGGACGCCGATCTCTCCGAAGCCGTCGAGCTGATGATCCGGCGCCATGTCAAGCGCCTGCCGGTCGTGCGCGGCGGCAGTGTGGTCGGCGTCGTTTCCCGCTCCGACCTGTTGAAGAAACTCTATCTGGCCCTGCCGCACGACGCCGCGCCGAAATCGGACGCCGAAATCTGCGCCGCCATCCAGGCCGAAATCGACTCGCAGGGTTGGGCGCCGCGCGCCACCATCCGGGTCTCGGCCAAGAACGGCGAGGTCACGCTCGACGGCGCCGTCACCGACGAGCGCCTGCGCGAAGGCCTGCGGGTGATCGCCGAGAACACGCCGGGGGTGAAGGCGGTCCACGACCGCCTCGCCTGGATCGAGCCGAATTCCGGTTTCCTGATCCAGGCTCGGGACGACGCCGAGCCTTGAGAGGCAGCGGAGCGAGCGCCGGCTCGCGGGCTTCGGCGCGCGTCTTTGCGCGCTACTCGCCCCAGGTCAAGAACAGCCCGACGTCGCCCAGGACGCCGTCTACGTAGCTGACGATGCGGGCAGACAGCCCAAAACCTTTCGGCTTGAGCTCGGAGCGCCAGCGCGCGAGCAATTCGGCGGGTTCGCCCCGCAACGTCGTCTCCCAACCCGGCTCCGCGACGTCGATCATGCGTCCGCCATCGCTGCATAGATCGCAAGGGAATTGGTGCAGGAGAAACTCCTTTTCGCCGTGCTTGGCGGCTGCCTGCGCGAGATCGAGGAGTTTGCGCCACGCTTCGTCGCTCACGTGCTGTCGCCGGATCGCCTCGGCCTGGCGGCGCCGTTCGTCGCGCACCGCGTCTTTTTCCGCTGCGGCGCGCTCGATCGCCTCCTGCTCGTAGGCCCTCACCTCGTCGCGAAACGCATCGGCGGAAAGCGCCGGCGCCGCGTGCGGCGCGGCGACGGACGGCGGCGTGGCCGGCTCCGCGGCGGTCGGCGGCGGCGCGAGCTCCTCATGCGACAGGTCGGCGCCCCCGACGAGCGACTCGAGGAACCGCAGCAACCCCTTGCCGGCGTCGTCCTTCGTGCGCGAAATCTGGCGCAACTGCTCGATGACGCCGAGCAAGTCGGTCCGGCTGACGATGCCGACCAGTTCGCCGTTGTGGATCACCGGAACTCGCTTGATCCGATGCGCCTGCAGGATGGCGGCGATCTCCGGCGCCGGCGTGTCGGGTTCGACGGATATCAGCGGCGCGCTCATGACCTCCCGGACGGGCCGGCTCGTGTCGGGGGCGCTCGGCGGCCGGCGCGACTCGGCCGCGTCGACGAGCATTTCGAGCCACCATTCGCGACGGTAGTCCTCCGGCCGCCGCCCGAGCAGATCGCCGTCGCTGACCATGCCGATCGGGGCGCCCGCGGCGTCGAGCACGGGAACCGCGCCGACGCCGTTGTCGAGCAACAGGCGCGCCACCGCCTGGACGCTCGCGTCGGCGGAGGCCGTGATTACGGTCTTGGTCATCAAGTCGCTGGCGATCAAGCGGATTCTCTCTTCGAATTCGGCGCAAACCCTGGTTTCGCGCGGTCGCGCGTCCCGGGACTTATGACTTCGCGACGGCCCCGGCGAGGGCCGGAACCGATCGGGCGCGCCGATGTCGATTAAAGCCGTCCGCGGCGAAAATCCAAGAAACGGCCTCGCGATCGGGCTGCGACTCTTCGCCTCGCCCCGACCGATTGTCCAGCCCCGCGGCGCGGCGTTCGCCACTCGTACACTAGTCGCGGCTCGCTGTCCGGCGCCCCTCCCCCGCCGCGGCGAGCGCGCCGAGGCCCTCGCGGTAGGTCGGGTAGAGCCACCGATAATCGAGGTCGCGCCGCAGCTTCTCGACCGCGACGCGACGGTTGTCGTCGTAGAAACTGCGCGCCATCGGCGAAAGCGGCGCGGTCTCGAAGGCCTCCTCGGGCGGCGGGGCGAGGCCGAGCAGCTTGGCGGCGAAGGCGACGACGTCTTGCGGCGGCGCGGGCTCCTCGTCGGCGACGTTCCAGATCTCGCCCGCCCGGGCGGCTTCGACGAGGCGCCGGACGACCTCGGCGATGTCGTCGACGTGGATGCGGTTGAAGACCTGGCCCGGCTTGACGATGCGCCGCGCCTCGCCTGCGCGCAGTTTGGCGAGCGCGTTCCGCTCGGGCCCGTAAATGCCGGCGAGCCTGAGGATGTCGACCGGGACGCCCCTCTGCGCCCCGAGCGCGCGCCATTGGCCCTCCGCGGCCAGCCGCCAGCGCGAGCGCGGCGAACTCGGCGAAGCCGGGCTCGTCTCGTCGACCCAGGCGCCGCCGTAATCGCCATAGACGCCGACGCTGGAGAGATAGACGACGCGCTCGAGGTCCGGCGCGGCGGCGATTTCGCGCCCGAAGCGCGCTAGCGCCGGGTCGCCGTCCTCGCCGGGCGGCGCGCAGACGAGCAGGATTTGCGCGCGCGCGAGAGCGGGAAGAAGCGCCTCGCCGAACGCGAACGCCGCAACGCCCTCGCGCCGCCAGGCGTCGGCGGCCTCGCGCCCGCGCGTCGCGCCGCTCGCCTCGAAGCCCGGCGCGCGGGCGATGACGCGACGCGCGCTGTAGCCGAGACCAAAGCAGAATAGCCTCACCGTTCGCCCTCCGCGGCGGCCGCGCGTTGCGCCGGCGCCGCCGGCAAGGCGCGCCCGCCGGACGCGCCGGGGCCAAGAAGTCAGGACCGTCGAAGGAATTCAAGTCCGATCGCCGCCTTCCCTCGCGTTCCCGCCGCGCCCGTATGGCTTAACCCCGTCGAAAGGTTCTGCAACGATAATTTGTCGAACAATCCGACGGACAATATCCAGGAAAGCGCGGGCAATCGTGAACACTTCGTCGTTCGACTTTTCCTCCGGCTCGCCGGTCGAGGCGACGATGCTGGGCACGGTTTTGAGCGTGCGCGGCTCGGAGGCGTGCGTCAGCCTGCCGGCGCCGGCGATCAACGAAGACTTGCGCGCGACCGTCGGATCGTTCCTCGCCATCGCGGCGGGCCGCCATCGCCTGATCGGCGTCGTCACCGAAGTCGCAAGCAACGAAGCGGGCGGCGACGACAAGCAAACCGGCGCCGTGGCGCGCGTCGACCTGACGGGCGAGATCAACCTCGACGCCGCCGGCGCCGAGCGATTTTCGCGCGGCGTTTCGGCCTATCCGGCGATCGGCGACGCCGCGCGGATCATCGGGCGCGACGAACTGCGGCTGGTCTACAAGACCTCGAGCGCGGGCGCGATCAACATCGGCGCCCTTCACAACGACGATTCGATCGCCGCCTGCGTCGACGTCGACAACCTCTTGAGCAAGCATTTCGCCATTCTCGGATCGACGGGGGTCGGAAAATCCAGCGGCGTGGCGGTGATCCTCAACGAAATCCTCGACGCCCGGCCGGACCTGCGCATTTTCCTGCTCGACGGCCACAACGAATACGGACGCAGTTTCGGCCCGCGCGCCAACATCGTCAACGCCGCGACCTTGAAGCTGCCGTTCTGGTTGTTCAATTTCGACGAATTCGTCGACGCGCTCTACTACGGGCGGCCGGGCGTCGACGAGGAGCTCGAGATTCTCGCCGAGCAGATCCCGAGCGCCAAGAGCCTCTACCAGGCGCATCGCATCTCCATGGAGCGCGCCACCCTTCGGCGGATCGATCCGAGAAGCGCCAACTACACCGTCGACACGCCGGTTCCCTACATGATGCAGGATCTCGTCGCATTGATCGACGAGCGCATGGGCAAGCTGGAGAATCGCGCCTCGCGCATGCGCCATCACCAGCTGCTGATGCGCATCGAGGGCCTGCGCAACGACTCGCGCTACGCCTTCATGTTCGAGAACGCCAATGTCGGCGGCGACACGATGAGCGAGATCCTCAGCTATCTCTTCCGCCTCGAACCGAACGGCCAACCGATGACCGTTCTGCAGGTCGCCGGCCTTCCCGTGGAAGTCGTCGACGCGGTGGTCAGCCTGCTCTGCCGCCTCGCCTTCGATTTCGGCCTGTGGAGCGACGGGGCGATGCCGATGCTGTTCGTGCTGGAGGAAGCGCATCGCTATGCGGCGGCCGATCGCTCGGTCGGGTTCGCCCCGACCCGCCGCGCCCTGTTGCGCATCGCCAAGGAGGGACGCAAGTACGGCGTCTGCCTCGGCCTGGTGACCCAGCGTCCCGCCGAGCTCGATCCGACCATCATCTCGCAATGCAGCACGCTGTTCGCGATGCGCATGGCGAACGAAAGGGATCAGGCGCTGCTGCGTTCCGCGGTGACCGACGCGGCGGCCAATCTCATCGCCTTCGTTCCCTCGTTGGCGACGCGCGAACTCGTCGGCTTCGGCGAAGGCTTTCCCCTGCCCACGCGCCTGAAATTCAAGCCGCTCAGCGCCGAACGCATTCCGCGCAGCGAAACCTTCCAGCACGCCGCCCCGCGCGGCGAGCCGGGCGACGAGCGCGCGTTCATCAAGGCGGTGATCGAGCGCTGGCGCGGCGCGGCGGGGGCGAAGAATTCGGGCGGCGACGATTCGGGCGCCGACGGGGATTTCGTCGCCAAACCGGCGCCCCCGGCGCCCCTCGCCGGCCGGATCGATCAGATCCGCGCGCAAATCCTCAAGCGTTGAACGGCGCCTTCGGCGCAGCGCCGGCGACCGCGGGAGTTGGCGATGCCGAATGCTGGGGAACACGAGGCTCGCCCGCCCGAACTCGAGCCTTCGGTTCTGCGCGCCGCGTTGGCGGCCCTGCCGATCGCAATCGAAGTGTTCGCGCGCGACGGCGAGCGCGTTTTCGCCAACCCGGCCGCGGCCGCGCGCCCCGCCAGGCCGGGCGACGCCGGCGCCGGCCGCGAGGCTCGCGCCGCGCTGATCGAGCGTCGTGAATTCAGCGCCGAAGGACGAGCCTACCGCGTCTGCGCGGCGACCGACGTCGAAGACATGCGCCGCTCCCAGGACGAACTCTTCCGGCGCGCCTATTTCGACGAACTCACCCAATTGCCCAATCGCGGCTTCTTCGAAGAGGCCGTCGCGCAAGCCATGCGCGCGACTGGCGAAAAGCCGGACTTCGCGGTGGCGGTCGTCGGCTTCGACCAGTTCGACGCTATCAACGAGTTCTACGGCCGCGCCGTCGGCGACGCCTTGCTGTCGCAGGCCGGCGCTCGGGTCGGCGAACACCTCGAAGGCGGAGACATGGCGGCCCGAACCGGCGGCGACGAGTTTTCCCTGCTGATCGCCGACGCGGGCGACGCGGACGCGGTCGGGGCGAAGATCGATCGGGTTCTGGCGCGCCTCAAGCACCCCTTCTATGTCGACGGAATCGAGATTCTCATCTCCGCCTCGGCCGGCTTCAGCCTGTTTCCCCTCCACGACGCGAGCGTCGAGGGCTTGATTTCCAAGGCGGACGCGGCGCTGACGCAAACCAAGCGGCGCTCCAAGGGCGAAGCGCGCCTCTACGATCCGGAGCTCGCCGTTCGCGCCCAGAATCGGGCGCGGCTGGAGCAGAATCTTCGCTTGGCCGTCCGCGACCGGCGCTTTCTGTGCGCGTTGCAGCCGAAGGTCGATTTCCGCTCGGGCGAACTCGACGGGCTCGAAGTCCTCATGCGCTGGCGGGACGAGAACGGAACGGCGCGCGCTCCGGGCGACTCGATCGCGTTCGCCGTGAACGCCGGGCTGATGAACGAAATGACGCTCCTCCTCTTCGAGGAGACCCTGGCGTCGCTCGACGCCATCGATGCGACGTTCGGCCCGAATCTGCGGCTGGGGTTCAACATCGCCGCCCAACAGGCCGGCGACGCCCGTTTCATGCGCACGTTCGCCGATCGGCTCGCGGCCAGCGGCCATGCCGACCGCTTCATCATCGAGCTCACCGAGGAAGCGTTCCTGCTCGCCGGCCAATTCCAATTGCAGGTCGCCCCGATGCTGCGCGAGGTCGGCGCGACGATATCGATCGACGACTTCGGCGTCGGGTATTCCTCGCTGTCGACGCTCGCCGAAATCACCGCCGACGAGATCAAGGTCGACCGCTCTTTCATCACGGCGATCCACGAAAGGCCGAGAAACCAGGGCCTGCTGCGCGCGATCGAATCGATCGGCGAAGCGTTGCGCACGAAAGTTATCGTCGAAGGCGTCGAGACGGCGCAAGAGCTCGCCTATCTGCGCGAGCGCACCAACATCCGGGTCGCGCAAGGGTATTACTTCTCCGCCCCGATCCTGCTCGGCGAGCGCGCGAGCGCCCCGCGCGCCGCCGCGGAGCCGCGCGAAAAGGCGCGGCCCGCCGCGTCTTCGCGCGTGAGCGAGCGCCGCCCGCCGTGAGAGCGCCTCGCCCGCCTCGTCGATTCTCTCGACCCCGTTCGCGCCGATCCTTCCGTCGCCGGCGCGGGATTCAGCTTCACCACTGAAAATAAACGTTTTCTTAGGCGGTCCGCCGGCAACATGGACGCCGACAGCCTCGCGTCGAACGTAAAGAGACGTCGAGGGGCATGAGGCCGTCTGTCGAGCCGGCGCGACATCCGGCATGTTCTCCCGACAACTGCCGTTCGCCAGGCGCTCGTTGCGTCGTGGGGTCCATGCGCCGGCGCGCATCGTATCGGCGCGCCCGTGCGGCCCACGCTCAGGTCGAGTTCCTCGCCGAGGGCGCGAGGGTCCGCGAACATGGTTATTGCGCGCAAGATTCGGGCGTTGTTCCAGATTCCCACCGACAATCCGGATCTGGTGCAATCGCAGTTGCGCGTGTTCACGAGCCAGGTTCCCGTCCTCTACGCGATTCTCCTGATCAACGTCCTCAGCGTCTGCTACACGCACTTTCGCACCGCGCCGCCGGCATTGACGATCGCGGGCGCCGGAATCCTGATCTGCCTCGCCTTCATACGGGTGTCCATCTGGGCCCGAACGAGACACAGGGCGTTGGGCAACGCCCAGGCTGTCCGCCGCCTCAAGACCATTTTGGCGATAACCGGCGTCATTGCGCCGCTGTACGTCGTGTGGGGAATCTTGATCTACCCCTACGGCGACGCCTACGACCAGGGGCAGGTCGCCTTCTTCCTGGCGATCACCGCGATCGGCGCCACCTTCTGCCTGATGCATTTCCGTCCCGTGGCGCTGTTGCTGACGGTCGTCGGCACGCTGCCGTCGGTCGTGTTCCTGGTTTGCTCCGGGCGGCCGACCTTCGTGACGATGGGCGTCAACCTGGCGATGGTCGGCGTGGCGATCGTTCACATCCTGCTCAAGCATTCACACGACTTCGCGAATATGGTCGGCATCCAGAAGGAGCTCGCCAAGAAGCATCTGGAGACCCTTCGCCTCGCCGACGAGAACTCGCGTCTGGCCAATCTCGACGCCCTCACCGATTTGCCGAACCGGCGTCAGTTCTTCGCCAACCTCAACGAAATGCTGCGCCTGGCCGCGCAGCGCAAGAAGCGCTTCGTCGTCGGCGTCATCGATCTCGACGGCTTCAAGCCGGTCAACGACGTCTACGGCCACGTCACCGGCGATCAGGTTCTTGTCGAGACCGGGCGCAGGCTGAGGGACATCGCCGACGATTCCATCCTGCTCGCGCGCCTGGGCGGCGACGAATTCGGCCTCCTCGTCGACGCCGGCCTGAGCGAAGCGCAAGTCGAGGCCTTGGGCGAGCGCGTTTGCGCCGCCCTCCGGGCGCCGTTCCTGCTCTCGGACGTCACCGTCCAGATCGCCGGCTCGATCGGCTTCGCCGCCTTTCCCGAGGCCGGGACGAGCGCGGAGTCGCTGTTCGAACGCGCCGACTACGCGCTCTATCACGCCAAGCAACACGTTCGCGGGCGCCCCGTCATCTTCTCGCGCGAACACGAGTTCCAGATCCGACAATTCGCCTCGGTCGAAAAGTGCCTGCGCAACGCCGATCTGGAAAGGGAGCTCGCCCTCGCCTTCCAGCCGATTTTCGACGTCTCGCGCGGCGAGCCCGTCGCCTTCGAAGCGCTGGCGCGTTGGGAGAGTCCGGAACTCGGCCGCGTTCCTCCGAACGTCTTCGTGCGCGTCGCCGAACGCACCGACTTCATCACCCATCTCACGCAAATCCTGCTGCGCAAGGCGCTCGCCCATGCGCGGACCTGGCCGGACGACGTCCGCGTCTCCTTCAACCTCTCGGTGCGCGACGTCGCCTCCTCCGAAGCGATCATGAAGATCATCGCCATCATCGAGAACAGCGGCGTCGCCCCCGGGCGCATCGACCTCGAAGTCACCGAGACCGCCCTGATGCGCGACTTCGACAAGGGTTGCGAATCCCTGAAGGCGCTGAAGGCGCTCGGCGTGAACATAGCGCTCGACGACTTCGGCACCGGCTATTCGAGCCTGAGCTACGTCCATCGCCTGCCGCTGGACAAGATCAAGATCGACCGCGGCTTCATCAAGGACATCGAGACGCAGGCCGCTTGCCGCGACATCGTCAAGACGGTCATCGACCTCTGCCGCAACCTGAAGCTGGCGTGCGTCATCGAGGGCATGGAAACCAAGGAACAGGCCGAAATCCTGCTCGGCCTCGGCGGCACGCTGATGCAGGGCTACTATTTCGGCAGGGACATGCCCGCCGACGCGGTTCCGAGCTTTCTCGCCCGCGCGGCGCACGCCCGGCCGGTCGTCGCGATGGCGACGGCGGCGGCGGCGTGAATGCGAACCGCCGCGGCTATTTCTTCTTCGGCAAATAAAGGTCGGTCAGCGTCCCCGCAAAGGCTTCCGCCGACATCGCGAAGGTCTCCGACAGGGTCGGATGGGGATGGACGGTCAGGCCGACGTCTTCCGCGTCGCAGCCCATCTCGATCGCCAGCCCCGCCTCGGCGATGAGGTCGCCGGCGTTGGGGCCGACGATGCCGCAGCCGATCAGCCGGCCGCTTTGCTCGTCCCACAGCGTCTTGGTCAGGCCCTCGTCGCGCCCGAGCGACAGCGAGCGCCCGCTCGCCGCCCAGGGGAAGACCGCTTTGCCGAACTTGAGCCCCTTCGCCTTGGCCTCGTCCTCGGTGACGCCGACCCAGGCGACTTCCGGATCGGTGTAGGCGACCGCAGGGATCGCCTTGGCGTCGAAGGCGCTCCTGTGGCCGCTCGCCGCCTCGGCCGCGACCTTGCCTTCGTGCGAGGCCTTGTGCGCGAGCATCGGCTGGCCCACCACGTCGCCGATGGCGAAGATATGGGGAACGTTGGTGCGCATCTGCTTGTCGACGCCGATGAAGCCGCGCGCGTCGACCGCCACCCCCGCGAGCGCGGCGCCGATCGCCGCGCCGTTGGGGCGGCGCCCGACCGACACCAGCATCGCGTCGAAGACGTCGCTCCCCGCGCCGCCCTTGCCCTCGAAGGCGACGCGCAAGCCGTCGGGCCCGGCCTCGACCGCCGTCGCCTTGGTCTCGAGCAGGATCTTTTCGTAGCGCTTCTCCAGGCGCCTGGCGAGCGGCGCGACGACGTCGCGGTCCGCGCCGGGGATGAGCTGGTCCATCATTTCGATGACGGTGATCTTCGAGCCCAGCGCGTGATAGACCGTCGCCATCTCCAGGCCGATGACGCCGCCGCCGAGGACCAGCAGCCGCTTGGGCGCGAATTTCAGCTCGAGCGCGCCGGTCGAATCCCAGACGCGCGGATCGAGCGGGATGAAGCCGGGCGCCGCCGGCTCCGAACCGGCCGCGACGATCGCCGACGTGAAGCGGATCGTGCGCTGGCCGTCGGCCGTCGCCGCGGCGAGCGTATGGGGCGAGGTGAACGCGCCCTCGCCGGTGACGACCGTCACCTTGCGCTGGCGCGCCAGGCCGGTCAGCCCCGTCGTCAGGCGCTTGACGACGCCCTCCTTCCAGCGGCGCAGAGCGTCGAGGTCGAGGCGCGGCGGCGCAAAGACGACGCCGTGCGCGGACATCTCCGACGCTTCGTCTATGACTTTAGCCGCATGCAACAACGCCTTGGACGGTATGCATCCGACGTTGAGGCAAACGCCGCCGAGCGTCGCCCGCCGGTCGACCAGGACGACGCTCTTGCCGAGATCGGCGGCGCGAAAGGCGGCGGTGTAGCCGCCCGGCCCGGCGCCCAGGACCAGGACGTCGCATTCGAAGTCGACCTTCGCCGCCGCGGCCGGCGTCGTCGCCTTTTCGGCGGCCGGAGCGGCCGCGGCCGCGGAGCCGCCTTCCGCGTATAGCGCCAGCAGCGCGCCCTTGCTCACTTTGTCGCCGACCTTGACCTTCACCTCGCCGATGACGCCGGCCTCCGGCGCGGGCACGTCGAGCGTCGCCTTGTCGCTTTCGAGCGTCAGGATGACCTCTTCCTTGGCGACGGTCTGCCCCGGCTTGATGTTCACTTCGACGATCGGCACGTCCTTGAAGTCGCCGATGTCGGGAAGCCTGATTTCACTCGCCATGGATTTGCCCCATCATCGGTAGAAAATATCGTCTAATCCGATAGTTGCATCGTTGCGCTCAGGTCGAGGCTCGACACGAGCCCGCGGTCACAACAGCACGCGCCGCATGTCCTCGATCACGCCCGAGAGATGGCGCATGAATCGCGCCGCCGCAGCGCCGTCGATCACCCGGTGGTCGTAGGACAGGCACAACGGCAGCATCAGACGCGGTCGGAACGCCTCGCCGTCCCACACCGGCGCCATTTTGGCGCGCACGACGCCGAGGATGGCGACCTCCGGTGCGTTAACGATCGGTGTGAACGCCGTGCCGCCGATGCCGCCGAGCGAAGAGACGGTGAAGGTCGCCCCCTGCATCTCCGCGAGCGAAAGCTTGCCCTCGCGCGCCTTGGCCGACAGCGCCCCCAGTTCGCGCGCCAGCTCGACGACGCCCTTCTTATCGACGTCCCGGACGACCGCGACGACCAGCCCCTCGCTTGTGTCGATGGCGACGCCGATATGCCAATAGTTGCGATAAATCAAAGCGTCCTTGGCGGGAGCTAAAGCGGAATTGAAAGTCGGGAACGCCTTCAGCGAGGCGACGCAAGCCTTCATCAGCAGCGGCAGCAGGGAAACGCGATAGGGCGCCTTCTTGTCGGCCTTGGCCTCGTCGTCGAGCCTCTTGCGGAACGCGTCGATGTCGGTGACGTCGGCTTCGTCGCAATGCGTGACGTGGGGAATGTTGACCCAGGAGGCGTGCAGGCGCGGGCCGGAAATGCGCTTGATGCGCGACAGCGGCGCGCTCTCGATCGGGCCAAATTTGGCGAAATCGACCGCGGGAATCTCCGGCAGGGCCGCGCCGCCGCCCGATGACGCGCCGCCGCGGAAGGCCGCCTTCACATCGTCGGTGGTGATGCGCCCCTTTTCGCCGGAGCCGCGGATCGTCGTCAGATCGACGTTCAGTTCGCGCGCCAGCCGGCGCGCCGCCGGACCGGCGTTGACGCCGGCAAAATCCGCCAGAGCCGCGCCGGCTTGGGCCGCCGTGGGCGCCGGCGCCGGAGCGGCGGGAGCGGCGGCGGGAGGAGCGGCCGCGGGCGCGGCGCTCGCGGCCGCACGGGCCGGCACCGGCGCGGCGGCGCCCGTCTCGTCGAGCGTCAACAGCGCCGTTCCCATCGACACCTTGTCGCCGACCCTGGCGATGATTTCGCCGACGACGCCCGCGGCGGGCGAGGGAACGTCCATCGTCGCCTTGTCGGATTCGAGGGTCAAAAGGGGCTGCTCGGCCGTCACCGCGTCGCCCGGCTTGACCAGGATTTCGATGATCGGCACGTTCTTGAAGTCGCCGATGTCGGGTACCTTGACTTCGATTTTCGCCACGGGCGCATCTCCTTCGCGCGTGCCAGGTCATTGCAGAAGGGAAGCGCGAAGCCGCTCAGCTTCGCGCGGGGCTCGCTCTTTCCGGATCGATGCCGTAAAGCGCGATCGCTTCCGCAACGCGCTTGGCCGGCAGAAGCTGGTCGTCGGCGAGGGCCTTCAGGCCCGCCAGCGCGACGTGAAAGCGATCGACTTCGAAGAACGAGCGCAGGCGGCGCCGGTAGTCGGACCGGCCGAATCCGTCCGTGCCGAGAACCTTGTATCGGGCAGGAACGTAACTGCGGATGCCGTCGGGGATCGCCTTGACGTAATCGGTGGCGGCGACGACCGGGCCGACGCCTTTGCGCAACGCTTGCTCGACATAGGATAGGCGCGGCGGCGCCTCGGGATGCAGCATCGACCAGCGCTCCGCCTCCAACCCGTCGCGGCGCAGCTCGGTGAAGCTGGTCACGCTCCAGATTTCGCTGGAGACGCCGAAGTCCCGGGCGAGCAGCTCGGCCCCCGCCTCGACTTCGCGCAGGATCGCCCCCGAGCCGAGCAGGCGCAGGCGCGGGCCGGCCTTCTCCGCCTCGACGGCGCGTAAGCGGTACATGCCTTTGAGAATGCCTTCCTCGACGCCTTCGGGCATGCCCGGATGCGGATAATTCTCGTTGAGCGTCGTGATGTAGTAATAGACGTCCTCGTTGTCCGCGTACATGCGCTTCAGGCCGGCGTGGACGATCACCGCCAATTCGTAGGCGTAGGTCGGGTCGTAGCCGACGCAATTGGGGATGGTCGAGGCCAAGAGATGGCTGTGGCCGTCCTCGTGCTGCAGCCCCTCGCCGTTGAGGGTGGTGCGCCCGGAGGTGCCGCCGATCAGGAAGCCGCGCGCGCGCATGTCCCCCGCCGCCCAGGCGAGGTCGCCGACGCGCTGGAACCCAAACATCGAATAATAGATGTAGAAAGGGATCATCGGCGCGTTCGACGTCGAATAAGACGTCGCCGCGGCGATGAACGAGGCCATGGCGCCGGGCTCGTTGATGCCTTCCTGCAGGATCTGACCCTTGGGGTCTTCCCGGTAGTACATCAGCTGGTCGGCGTCCTGCGGGCGGTAGAGCTGGCCGACCTGGCTGAAGATGCCGATCTGGCGGAACAGGCCCTCCATGCCGAAGGTGCGGCTCTCGTCGGGCACGATCGGCACGATGCGCGAGCCGATCGCCTTGTCGCGCAGCAGCGTCGTCAGGATGCGCACGAAGGCCATGGTGGTGGAGATTTCGCGCCCCTCCGCGGTCGGCTTCAACAGCGCGTCGAACGCGGCAAGCGGCGGAATCTCGATCGGCGCGCTGACGCGCCGGCGCGCCGGCAGCGCCCCGCCGAGCGCGGCGCGGCGCTCGCGCAGGTATTTCATTTCGGGGCTGTCTTCGGCGAACCGCAGGAACGGAATCTTGGCGATGTCGTCGTCGGAAACCGGAATGTGGAAGCGGTCGCGGAACGCCTTCAGCGCATGGTCGCCGATATGCTTCTGCTGATGGGCGACCATCTGGCCCTCGCCCGCCTCGCCCATGCCGTAGCCCTTGACGGTCTTGGCGAGAATGACGGTCGGCTGGCCCTTGTGGTCCGCGGCGGCCTTGTAGGCGGCGTAGACCTTGATCGGATCGTGGCCGCCGCGGGTCAGCGACCAGATCTTGTCGTCGCTCCAGTCGGCGACCATCGCCGCCGTTTCGGGATAGCGGCCGAAGAAATTCTTGCGGATGTAGGCGCCGTCCTTGGACTTGAAGTCCTGGTATTCGCCGTCGACGCATTCCTCCATCAACTGGCGCAATTTTCCCGCGCTGTCCCGCGCGAGCAACTGGTCCCAGTTGGAGCCCCACAGGCACTTGATGACGTTCCAGCCCGCGCCGCGAAAATCCGCCTCGAGCTCCTGCACGATCTTGCCGTTGCCGCGCACCGGACCGTCGAGGCGCTGGAGATTGCAATTGATGACGAAAATGAGGTTGTCGAGCTTCTCGCGGCCCGCCAGCGAAATCGCGCCGAGCGATTCGGGCTCGTCCATTTCGCCGTCGCCGCAGAACGCCCAGACCTTGCGCCCGGTGGTGTCGGCGATCCCGCGGCCATGCAAATAACGCAGGAATCGCGCCTGGTAGATCGCCATCAGCGGCCCGAGCCCCATCGAAACCGTGGGGAACTGCCAGAAGTCGGGCATCAGCCAGGGATGCGGATAGGACGAAAGCCCCTTGCCGCCGACTTCCTGACGGAAATTGACGAGTTGGTCCTCGCTCAGACGGCCTTCCACGAACGCGCGCGCGTAGATGCCGGGCGACGAGTGCCCCTGGAAATAGACGAGATCGCCGCCGTGCGCCTCGTCCGGGGCGCGCCAGAAATGCATGAAACCGGTGTCGTAGAGCGTCGCCGCCGACTGGAAGCTGGCGATATGGCCGCCCAGTTCCGAGGAGTCCTTATTGGCGCGCAGGACGATCGCCGCGGCGTTCCATCGCACGAAGCGGCGAATGGTCTGTTCGAACTTGCGCACGCCGGGATGGGCCGGCTGGTCGTCGGTATGGATCGTGTTGACGTAGGCCGTGTTGGCCGCGAACGGCACTTTGGCGCCCTTGCGGCGCGCCGAGGTCACGACGGCGTCGAGAAGTTCGTCGACGCGCTCCAGGCCTTCGAAAGCCTCGACCGAGTCGAGTGCATCGAGCCACTCGCGCGTTTCCACGGCGTCGCCCTTCGGGTCCTCGGTCATGAAGCCTCCCAGATGCCTTCCTCGCGGCGATTTCGTCGGCCTTCGGCCGTCATTTGTGTCTCACGGAGCCCGTCCATTGGCAATGCTGACGCGGGCGGCTCGCCTATGCAAAATACGCATGGCGAGGCGTCGTAGCGGGACGTTTCGTCCTACCAAAGACAAAGACTTTCCGGTAAGCGAGGGTCGAATGGATGAGGAATCCGCATGGCGGGCCTGACGACTCATGTCCTCGACACGACGCGGGGCCGACCCGCGAGCGGCGTCGCGGTCGAACTGCACGCGCTTGGCGCCGACGGCGCGCGCGAGCTGATCGCGAGCGCGCGGACCAACGCCGACGGGCGCACCGACCGCCCGCTCATCGGCCCCGCCGAGGCGCGCGTCGGCGCGTTCGAGCTGACCTTCCACGTCGGCGCGTATTTTCGCGAGCAGGGCGCGGCGACGGCCGAGCCGCCGTTCCTCGACGTCGTGCCCATCCGCTTCGCCATCGCCGACCCGAAGGCGCATTATCATGTGCCGCTGCTGGTGACGCCCTGGAGCTATTCGACCTATCGCGGCAGCTGAGGGTCCGTCCACGCATCAGGGGCTCGACCGGCCGTCGTCGCGATGGGCGCCGCGTCACCGGCGCGCGGCGCCCTCGCCGCACAAGGCGGCGTTAACAAATTTTCGTTAACGTAGCCCGCGTCAACCTTGCGTCGTCGGTCGACGCTTATTATAAGTCACCATATAATAAGCGAGATCGACCTTGACGCCTCCCTCCCCCGCCCGCGAACTCGGGTTCGCCTTGCACGATGCGGCGCGCATGTTGCGCACCTACTCGGATCAACGCGCGCGCGAAGTCCATATGACGCGCGCGCAATGGGCCGTGCTGGCCAAGCTGCGCCGCGCCCAAGGCGTCAAGCAGTGCGAACTGGCCGACGCGCTCGATCTGGCCCCGATCACCCTCGCGCGCCTCGTCGACAAGCTGGCCGCTTCGGGTCTGGTCGAGCGGCGCGACGACGCCACGGACCGGCGCGCCAATCGGCTCTTCCTGACCGAGGAGGCCGCGCCGACCCTGAAACGGCTCGACGATCTCGGCGAGGCGGTGATGGCGCGCGCGCTGGTCGGCCTCGACGAAGCGGCGATCGCCGGGCTGACCGCGGGGCTGCAACGCATCAAGTGCAATCTCAAGCACGAATTCGGCGGAGTTTAGCAGCGTGTCGCAAGCCTCCATGAGCCCTCGCGACCGTTCGGTCGAGCCCACGCCCCTCAATCGCGCCCCGGCGCCCGCGGCGCCGCCCCTGACGCCGGCCCCATCGGCCGAGCCGAGCGCGCCGACGACGCCGGCCGCGCCGCCCGCGACCGAGACCCTGTCCGCGCCGATCCCGCGGCGACGCGGCGGCGGCGCCCGCTTTTTCCTCATCGTCGTCGTCCCGCTCGCCGCCCTCGCGCTGGGGCTGCTGTGGTGGCTCACCGGCGGTCGCTACGTGTCGACCGACAACGCCTATGTCGGCGCCGACAAGGTGCTGATCACGCCGCAAGTGACTGGCGCGATCGTCGCGGTGCACGTCGTCGAAGGGCAGCGCGTCGCCGTCGGCGATCCGCTGTTCGACATCGATCCGGCGCCCTACCGCACCGCGCTGGCGCTGGCGCAAGGGCGCCTGGCGGCGGCGAAGGTGGAATTCGCCAATCTGCGCGCCGCCTATGCGAGCAACGAAGACCAGATCAAGATGGGCCAGCAGGCCGTCGACTTGCGCCAGGCCGACTACGACCGCAAGACGTCGTTGGTCAGATCGCGCGCCGGCACGCAAGCCGACGTCGACACTTCGAACGCGGCGCTGGTGCAGGCCAAACAGATCCTCGAATTCGTGCGCGAGCAGCAGGAAGCGACCAAGGTCAAGCTCGGCGGCGGTCTCGACGCCTCGATCGAGACCTTTCCCGACTACATGCAGGCCGAGGCCCAGGCGGAGGACGCCGAGCGCAATTTGAACCATACGCACGTGACGGCGCCGATCGCGGGCGAGGCCACGCAGGTCGACCAGATCGAACTCGGCCGCGTCGCGCCCGCCGGACAACCCGTCTTCGCGGTCGTCGCCACCACGGGGCTGTGGGTCGAGGGCAACCCGAAGGAATCGGACCTCACCTACGTGCGCAGCGGCCAGCGTGCGACGGTGACGATCGACGCGTTTCCGGGGCGCGAATGGCGCGGCCGGATTTCGTCGATCGCGCCGGGGACCGGGGCCCAATTCGCGATTTTGCCGCCGCAGAACGCCAGCGGAAACTGGGTCAAGGTGGTGCAGCGCGTGCCGCTGCGCTTCGCCTTCGACGCCGATCAGGACGTCGCCAACCTTCGCGCCGGCATGAGCGCGATCCTCGCCATCGACACCGGGCGCAAGCGCACGCTCTCCGGGCTGTGGAGCGATCTGACGTCCTGGGCGCAATCCTGGCTGGACGGGTTGCTGCCGGCCAAGGCCGCCGCGACGCGATGAGCGAAAAAGCCACCGACGAAATGGCGCCGTTCGTGCGCGCCATGGTGACGATCTGCGTGATGATGGCGACCGTCATGCAGGCGCTCGACATGACCATCGCCAACGTCGCCCTGCCCTATATGCAGGGTTCGCTGTCGACGACGCAGGATCAGATCAACTGGGTGCTGACCTCCTACATCGTCGCCGCCGCGATCATGACCTCGCCGCTCGGCTGGATGGCGGCGCGCTTCGGCCGCAAGAAGCTGTTCATCGTCTGCGCCGCCGGCTTCACCGTCGCCTCGATGTTCTGCGGCGTCGCCCAGAGCATCGAGCAGATGGTCGCCTTCCGCCTGCTGCAGGGCATGTTCGGCGCCGCGCTGGTGCCGATCAGCCAGGCGGTGATGCTCGACGCCTATCCCGCGGCCAAGCGCGGCCAGGCGATGGCGATCTGGGGCATGGGCGTCATGCTCGGGCCGATCATGGGCCCGACGCTCGGCGGCTGGCTCACCGACAACTATTCCTGGCGCTGGGTGTTTTTCGTCAACCTGCCCTTCGGGATTTTGACCGTGCTCGGGCTTTCCGCCTTCATGCGGGAAAGCCCGATCCGCCGCGACGCGCCGTTCTCCTGGTTCGGGTTCCTCTCGCTGTCGCTCGGCATCGGCGCGCTGCAGATGATGCTCGACCGCGGACAGGAGCAGGGCTGGTTCGATTCCGGCGAGATCGTCGCCGAGGCGATCCTGTCGATCGTCGGCTTCTATTTCTTCTTCGTCGACTCGCTGACCTCGAAGCGCCCGTTCATCGCCCTGCGCATCTTCCGCGACTGGAATTTCTCCATCGCCCTCGTCTTCATGTTCCTGATCGGCGTCATCCTGCTGACGACGATGGCGCTGGTGACCCCGTTCATCCAGAACCTGCTCGGCTATCCCGTGTTGTCGAGCGGCTATCTCCTGGGCACGCGCGGCGTCGGCACGTTCTTCGCGATGATGATCGTCGGCCGCCTGCTCGGCAAATACGACGCCCGGATCATGATCTTCTTCGGCCTGACGCTGGCGACGGCCTCCCTTTGGCAGATGGTCGGGTGGAACACCGACGTCTCCGCGCAAACCATCGCCATCAACTCGATCCTGCAGGGCGTCGGCCTCGGGTTCGTCTTCGTGCCGCTCAACACGATCGCCTTCGCCACGCTGCCCGCCGCGATGCGCACCGAGGGGGCGGCGCTGTGGACGCTGATCCGCAACATCGGCTCCTCGGTCGGCATTTCAGTGTTCATCGCGCAGCTCACCAACATGATCGCGACCTTCCACAGCCAGCTCGTCGAGGACGTCACGCCGTTCAACGACGCCATGCGCCTGCCCGACGCGATGGCGCTCGCCGGCCGCAGCCTCCACGATCTCGCGGCGTTCGACGGCCTCGTCACCCAGCAGGCGGCGACCATGGCCTATTCCAACGACTTCCTGCTGATGACCTTCGTCTCGCTCAGCGCGTTCCCGCTGCTGGCGCTGATCCGCTCGACCAAGGCGGCGCCGGCCGCCAAGCCGGACCACGCGGCGGTGCTGGACTGAGGCGGCAACGGAGCGAAGCGCGCATCCGCGTCTTTCAGTGGGACCCGGCGCCGCCGATGGCGAGGAAAGCGAAACAGACGAGAACGATCGCGTTCAGCGCGAAGAATGCATAGGACGGCGCCGTCGCCCAGCGGACGCGCAAGAGCGCCGCGACGGCGCAGCCGAGCGCGGCGAATTCGATCGCGGCCGGCAGCCAGAACGGATCCTTGCCGCCCTCGAAAATGTCGAAGAAATATTCGGGCTGCGAGAGCAGATAGAACAAGACGAGTAAAGAAAACGCGGCGTTGACGACGAAGATCCCCGACGGGCGCTTCGCTTTGAGCGCCACGACCAGCGCAGCGACGTGCGCCGCCGGGAATAAGAGCAGGCCGAGACATATCATCGCCGCGTCTGAAAGGAGAGCGCGATCGACCCACTCGCCGAAGGTCGAGCCGAACAAATCCCCCTCCCCCTCGCCTGAACCGCGTCGAAGACGCATTACGGTCCGCAAATTCGCCGCCAAGCGCGGCGCCTACCCCCGCCGCTCGTCGACGTCCCGCGCCCGCAAGAACGCGCGCATGTGAAATGCCGCCTGCGCCGGCCCGTGCGCGTGCTCGCCGCCGACCGGGCAGGCGCGCCGGGCGAGGCATCCTCCGTCCATGCAGGCGAGGCCGGCCGGCCGCCGCAGATGCGCCGCGCAGGCGCCGACATCGTAACCGTCGGCGCCGAATGCGCCGACCGGGCACGCGCTCAGGCACGGGCGCGACGCGCAGGAATCGCAGGGACTCGGTCGCGGATCGCGGGCGAGCATGGCGATCGGTCGGGCGAAGGCGAGCGCGCCGCGATAGCTGTGCCAGAGACCATAGTCGGGGTGGATCAGCAGTCCGAGCGGCGAGACATGCCCCGACTCGGCGCGCATCGCCCAACGCTGGAAAGGCCAATGCGGCGGCCCGCCGAAGGGGTAGAGCGCCCGCGCCCCCAGCGCGGCCGCGAGCGCGCCGATCGCGCGCCGGCTCCAGCGGTCGAGCGGATCGGCGAGCCCGTCGCGCGCCTCGGGCGAGTTGGCGAACGCGCTCCAGCCGCGCGCTCCGGCGGCGCCGACGAGGACGATCGTGCTCACCCCCTCCAAATCCGCCCGCCGGTCGATTTCGTCGAGCGCGAAACCGCCGCGCGTCACGAGGCCGCCGCGCTCGATCGACTCCGCGATCTCCGCCAGGGTGAGCATTCCGCCTCCCGCTTCGTCGCGCCGGCGGCGCGGCCTCACCAGCGGATCAGCGCGGCGCCCCAGGTGAAGCCGCCGCCCATCGCCTCGATCATGACGAGATCGCCCTTCTTGATGCGGCCGTCCTTGACCGCGACGTCGAGCGCCAGGGGAATCGAGGCGGCCGAGGTGTTGCCGTGCCGATCGACGGTCACGACGACCTTTTCGCGCGCCAGGCCGAGCTTGTCCGCCGAGGCGTCGATGATGCGCCGGTTGGCCTGGTGCGGCACGAACCAGTCGATGTCGGCGGCGCTGACGCCGGCGTCGGCGAAGCACGCCTTGATGACGTCGGTGACCATGCCGACAGCGTGCTTGAAGACTTCCCTGCCCTCCATCCTGAGATGCCCGACGGTCTTCGTGCTCGAGGGGCCGCCGTCGACGTAGAGCTTGGCGCGATGGCGCCCGTCGGAGCGCAATTGGCTGCAAATGACGCCGCGCGAAGAGAGCGCGCCGTCGCTCGCCGCCGCCTCCAGCACGATCGCGCCGGCGCCGTCGCCGAACAGCACGCAGGTCGTGCGGTCGCTCCAGTCGAGCAGGCGCGAGAACGTCTCGGCGCCGATCACCAGCGCGCGCTTGTGAGAACCGGAGATGAGGAACTTGTCGGCCGTCGCGACCGCGAAGACGAAGCCGGAACAAACCGCCTGCAAATCGAAGGCGACGCCGTGCGTCATGCCGAGATGGCCTTGCACCTGGGTCGCCACCGCCGGAAAGGTGTAGTCCGGCGTCGAGGTCGCCACGATGACGAGATCGATGTCGGCGGGGCCGAGCCCTGCATCGGCCAGCGCCGCCTCCGCGGCCTTGCCGGCGAGCGTCGAGGTGGTCTCGCCCTCGGCGGCGATGTGACGCTGGCGAATGCCGGTGCGCTGGGTGATCCACTCGTCGGTGGTGTCGACCATCGTCGCCATTTCGGCGTTGCCGATCACGCGCTGCGGCAGGCACGCGCCGACGCCGCGCACGACTGAGCGAATTCTTGTGGCGTTCATGAACGGAGGGGTTCCCAGAGGCGCATGAGGGTTTACGAGACCGCCGGCGTCGCGGCGGGCGCGCGCGCTTCATTGGCCTGGGCGATCATGTCGCGAATCTTGCCGAGCAGTTCCTGGCGGACCATGTCGTAGCCGACCTCGATCGCGCCGGCGTAGCTCTCGGCGTCCGCCCCGCCATGACTCTTGATGACGACGCCGTCAAGGCCGAGAAACACGCCGCCGTTGACGCGCCCCGGGTCCATCTTGTCGCGCAGCGCTTTAAACGCGTCGCGCGCGAGGAAGTAGCCGAGGCGCGACATCCAGCTGTGGCTCATGGCGTCGCGGAAATATTGGCCGATCTGTTTGGCGGTCCCCTCGGCGGTCTTGAGCGCGATATTGCCGGCGAAGCCTTCGGTGACGATGACGTCCACCGTCCCTTTGCCGAGGTCGTCGCCCTCGACGAAGCCGTGGTAGCGCAGGTGCGGCAGCGCCGTCTCGCGCAAGACCCGGCCGGCGGCCTTGACCTCCTCGATGCCCTTGATCTCCTCGACGCCGACGTTGAGCAGGCCGACGGTCGGGCTGTCGATGTCGAAGACGATGCGCGCCATCGCCGCGCCCATGATCGCCAGATCGATGAGGTGCTCGGCGTCGGCGCCGATCGTCGCGCCGACGTCGAGCACGATCGATTCGCCGCGCAGCGTCGGCCACATCGCGGCGATCGCCGGGCGTTCGATCTGCGGCATCGTGCGCAGGCAGACCTTGGCCATCGCCATCAGCGCGCCGGTGTTGCCGGCCGAGACCGCGCAATCCGCCTCGCCTCGCTTCACCGCGTCGATCGCCAACCACATCGAAGACGAGCGCCGCCCCGCCCGCAGCGCCTGGCTCGGCTTATCCGTCATCTTGACCGCGACGTCGCAATGGACGATGCGCGACTTGCGCGCGAGCGCGGGATAGGCGGCCACACGCGGCGCGATCGCCTTTTCGTCGCCGAACAGAATGAAGTCGACGTCGGGGCGGCGCTCGAGCGCGATCGCCGCCGCATTCACCACGACGGCAGGCCCGTAGTCGCCGCCCATCGCGTCGAGCGCTATGCGAAGGTCCTTTTTCATCCAAACTTCAACCCTGAGGGCGTTCTCCGACCCGCCGGCGCGCGGGACAATAGCCGCTTCGCCGCGCAAGGCAAACGTCGTCGATCGAGCACGGCCCGTTTTGACGAAATCGCCGCCTCGACCGGGCTCGTCGAGCCGAAAGGGTTGCCCTAGAGGAGCAAACGGGCCGACAATCGCCGCACGTCGGCGCGATCCGTCCTTGGGGCGAAAGCGTTGTCGCCGCGCCATGGGGGGAAGCGATGAGCGGTTTTGCGGAATACGGCCGTTACGACGGCGTGGGCTTGGCCGAGCTCGTGCGCCGCGGCGACGTCAAGCCCGCCGAACTCGTCGAGGAGGCGATCGCGCGCGTCGAGGCGAGCCAACCCCGTCTCAACGCGGTCGTCTGGAAGTTCTACGACGAGGCGCGCCGAGCCGCCGCGGGGCCGCTTTCCGGCCCCTTCGCCGGCGTGCCGTTCTTCATCAAGGACCTGGGCGCCCCGGTCGCGGGGGCGCCGATGAGCCAGGGCAATCGGCGCCTGGCGAAAGTCACGCGCGACACCGACGCCGAGATCGTCAAGCGCTTCCGCCGCGCCGGCCTCGTCTTCGTCGGCAAGACCAACGTTCCCGAATTCGGCCTCGCCCCGGTCACCGAATCCGAAGCGCTGGGGCCGTGCCGCAACCCGTGGGATCTCGCGCGCACGCCGGGCGGCTCCAGCGGCGGGTCGGCGGCGGCGGTCGCGGCGGGCCTCGCGCCGATGGCGCACGCCACCGACGGCGGCGGCTCCATCCGGATCCCCGCCTCGTGCTGCGGCCTCGTCGGCCTCAAGCCGACGCGCGGGCGCACGCCGCAGGGCCCGGTCGTCGGCGAAATCTGGCGCGGCTTCTCCACCGGCCACGCGCTCACCCGATCGGTGCGCGACTGCGCCGCCCTGCTCGACGCCACGCAGGGCGGCGACGTCGGCGCGCCCTATGAAATCAAGCTTCCCGAGCGCCCCTATCTCGACGAAGTCGGCGCCGCGCCGGGAAAGCTGCGCGTCGCCTATGCCAGCGCGCCTTTCCTCGCCGACAAGATTCATCCCGATTGCGTCGCGGGAGTCGAGGCGACGGTTGCGCTGCTCAGAGAGCTCGGTCATGAAGTCGTCGAAGCGGCGCCGCCGATCGAACGCGAGCCGTGGCTCCTCGCGTTCATGAAAATCATCTGCGGCGAGACCCGCGCCGACGTGGAGGCGAGCGGGCGCATCGTCGGGCGCCGTCTCGGTTTCGCCGATTTCGAGGCGGCGACCTATGTCGCCGGCGTGCTCGGCAAGTCGTGGAGCGCCGGCGATTATGCGAGCGCGGCGCGACACCTGCAGGCGTGGGCGCGCCGGGTCGGCGGCGTTCTTCCTCGACTACGACGTGCTGTTGACGCCCACCTTGGCCGCGCCGCCGGCATTGATCGGCGCCTTGAAGTCGACCGGCGTCCAAGCGGCGATCCTCGACGTCGTCGGGCGGCTGGAGGCGGGCTGGTTCCTCAGGCTGACCGGAATGGCGCGGCTCCTGTCGGAGAAGTCCCTCGCCTTCATGCCCTTTACGCCGCTGTTCAACGTCACCGGCCAGCCGGCGATGTCGCTGCCGCTGCACTGGAGCGAGGCCGGGCTGCCGATCGGCATGCAGTTCGTTGGGCGTTGGGGCGACCCTGTTCCAACTGGCGGCGCAGCTCGAAGAGGCCAAGCCGTGGTTCGAGCGGACGCCGAAAGGGTTTTGAGGGAAATCGCGTCGTCCCTTACTACGAAACCGGCTAGCAAAACCGAAACCGCGTTTTGTTGTCGATTGAATGCTTTATTGAGCTCACGACTTCAAGGACGTCAGCCTCCGTACAACCGCCGCCGGAGGCGCACTTACCCGAATACTCGGCGAGATCCTGACGATCCAGCCAGAAGTCGATCCGACCTCGCACGACAGCGGGATCCAGACCCCAATCGGCGGTCGCGACTTCGAACACGGCGTTCAGGAACTCACCGAAATTCTTGTACATCGGGGCTTCCACCATCTTGTCGCCACAAGCTCCGCGTTGCCGGCAGGCTCGAGGGAATCCATCTGAAGACGAGCCGCGATAGCGCCATTCGTCAGTCGATCTCAGCCGACTTTCTCCCCATGGCCGCCGGTTCCCGCTCCGGCGTCAACGTTTCTTCCCGACCTCGGCGAGGGCCTCGAAGGGCGAGTCCGCGCTTCCCGCCTCCGCCGGCGGCGCGAAGGCGGCGCCGGGCTTGCGTGGATAGGGATCGAGCCCCAGCGCCATGAATTCGGCGGCCAGCGCGCCCAGATCGACCCGTCCGTCGACGATCGGGTCGGGCGCGTCCTCGGCGTCCAAGAGGATCGTCTCGGCCGCGGCGCCGGACGCGCCGCGCCGCGCCGCGCCCTCTTCGGCCGATGGCGCGAAGCGCACGTCGACCGGCTCGTCGAGCGTCGCCGCGAAAGTCTCCAGCGAGACGACGCAGGTCTGCGTGATTTCGGCGTGGACCGTGCCGGAGACGCGCACGCCGCCGCGTCCGGCGCGGCGCAGGACGAACGTCGCCGTGAGCTTGGCGATGTCAGGCAGGCGATTGAGCGCCGCCAGAGCGGCGCGCTCAGCGGGATTGGCCTCGATCGTCTGGGTGAGGCCGTCCTTCGGCAGGGCTTCGACCCGCACCGGGCGGCTGAACAGCACGTCGCTCGTCATCGCGCTTCTCCCAAGCTCGCGGGAAAACAAAACCGCCCGCCGGCGAAGGCGTCGATTCCCTCGCGCTCGAGCGCCGCCGCCGCGCCGAGGACGTAGGCCGCGAGGTCGCGCGCGCTCGGCGCGGCGTCGACGTCGCCCGCACCGTAGACGTTGCGCGCCAGCGCCGCCGAGAGAGCCTCGGCGTCGCGCGCGGCCAGCGCCTCGCCGTAGGCGCGGTTGCGGCCGTAGAACGCCGCCGCCATCACGCTGATGCGCCTGGCGACGCCGGCGTCGCCGATCGCCATTTCGCGCAGCGCGTCCTCGAAATGGCGGAAGATGCAATCGACGAGATCCTGCGCGATCTCGGCGCCGAGATCGCCCAAGTCGCCGAGGCGGCGCAACACCAGCCCGGCGTGCAAGGCGATCATTTCGAAGCGGCCGTCCAGGCTGTCGGAGACCGCGCAACGCGCATAAAGCGCAGGCGCGCGCGCGGCGGTCACGATCTCGCCGTGAATCTGTTCGATCAGGATGCGGTTGGCGCGCCGGGCGCGCCAGCGAGCGAGGATCATGCGACGCCTTGCTTTTCGTCAGCGCCTCGGGTTAGGCATCGCTATGCAATCTGGCAAGTCAAAAAAGCTTCTGTCGAAGCGGAGGGCCCCCATGCGGCCGACACCCAATTCCCGCGCGCGCCATCGCCTCGCGGTCTTCGCGGGCGTCCTCGCCATCGGCGCGGCGCTGAGCGGATGCATCGGCTACGACGGCGATTTCGACCGCGGCTATCAGGTCGATCCGCAAGCCCTCGACCAGGTCAAAGTCGGCGCGACGACGAAGCCGGAGGCGCTCGCGCTGATGGGAACGCCTTCGACCACGTCGACCGTCGGCGGCGACGCCTGGTATTACATCGGCCAGAAGATGTCGCGCGCGCTCGCCTTCATGCCGGCCAAGATGACCGACCAGAACGTGCTCGCGATCTATTTCGACAAGAACGGCAAGGTCGACCGCATCGCCAACTACGGCATGAAGGACGGCAAGGTGTTCGATTTCGTCTCGCGCACGACGCCGACCGGCGGGCAGGAGCCGAACTTCCTGCGCAACATCATGACCGGGCTGTTCCGCTGGGGCTGACCGGCGGCGGACGTGAGGCGCCTTGTAGACGCGGCAGTGGCCGCGCCACCGAAGCTTCGCTAAAGCTGCCGAATGAGGCGCTGACGCGACCAGCGGTCGCGTCCGCAATTCGGCGAGCCTTCAGTCGACGCTTTCTCGAACCGGCGCCGCCGCCTCCAGCGCGACGGCCGCCGACTGCACGATCGCCGCGTAGCGCAGCGCGGCGTGGACCGCCTCGGCGCTCACCCCCGCATCGCGCAACACCTTCTCGTGCGAATCGACGCAGGCGCCGCAGCCGTTGATGGCGGAAACCGCCAGGCACCACAATTCGAAGTCGGTTCGCGGCACGCCGGGAGAGCCGATGACGTTCATGCGCAACCGCGCCGGCATCTTGGCGTATTCCTTGTTGGAGGCCAGATGCACGGCGCGATAGTAGACGTTGTTCATCGCCATGATCGCCGCCGCGGCGCGCGCCGCGTCCAGCGCCTCGGGCGTCAGACGTTCGGCGGCCTCGACGCCGAACGCCTCGCGCACCTCGGCGTTGCGCGAAGCGATCGCGCAGGCGAGCAGCAAGCCCCACTTGGTCGGGCCGGCCAGCGTATCCTCGTTGACGAGAATGGAAAGGTTGAGCCGGACGTCCTTGCAGAAGTCCGGCAGGCGCGCGCGCAAGCGTTCGATCGACACCGCTCAGGCGACCTTGAGGACGGCGCCGCCGACTTCGCGGCCGCACGCGCACAATTCGTCGGTCTGCAGCGCGTCGAGCACGCGCAGGGTGTCCTTGGGCGCGCGGCCGACGTTGAGGTTGGTGGCGTAGACGTGCTGGATGACGTTGTCGGGATCGACGACGAAGGTGACGCGATAGGCGACGCCGGCGGGCGAGCGCACGCCGAGGCCGTCGGTGAGCGAGCCGTTGGAATCGGCGAACTGCCAGATCGGCAGCTTGTGCAGATCCTTGTGGTCGCGCCGCCAGGCGAGCTTGACGTGCTCGTTGTCGGTCGAACCGCCCAGCACCACCGCGTCGCGGTCGGCGAATTCGGAGTT
>JBEKLU010000026.1:0-46608 GCA_050010035.1 Roseiarcus sp. | reverse complement strand
GTGCTGACCGGCGGCGTCGACGCCAACGCCCTGCAGCGTCCCAAGCGCTTCTTCGGCGCGGCGCGCAACATCGAGGAGGGCGGGTCGCTGACCATCATCGCGACCGCGCTGATCGACACCGGCTCGCGCATGGACGAGGTGATTTTCGAGGAGTTCAAGGGCACCGGCAATTCGGAAATCATCCTCGACCGCAAGGTCTCGGACAAGCGCACGTTTCCCTCGATGGACATCACCCGCTCGGGAACGCGCAAGGAGGAATTGCTCGTGGCGCCGGACATTCTCAAGAAGATGTACGTGCTGCGCCGCATCCTCAATCCCATGGGCACGGTCGACGCGATCGAGTTCCTGCTGGGGAAATTGCGCGAGACCAAGACCAACGCGAACTTCTTCGAATCGATGAACACCTGATCGCCGCGAGGCTTCTTCGTGCCGGAACCTGCCGCCGAATCGCTTGCCCAGCTTCGCGTCGAGATCGATTCGATCGACGCGTCGATGCACGCTCTTCTGATGGAGCGCGGGCGCATCATCGACCGGCTGATCGCGATCAAGACCCGCCAGGGCGGCGGATCGGCGTTTCGCCCGGCGCGCGAGGCGGCGATGATGCGGGCGCTGGCGGAGCGCCACGAAGGCCTGCTGCCGCTCGACACGGTCGAAAGCATCTGGCGGATCATCATCTCGACCTTCACCTACGTGCAGGCGCCCTACAGCGTGCACGTCGACATCTCGCGCGGCGACGCGGCGATGCGCGATTCGGCGCGCTTTCACTTCGGGTTCACGGTGCCCTGCGTGCCGCACATGAGCGCCAAGGGCGTGATCGGCGCGGTGGCGGCGGCCGTCGGCGATCTCGGCATGTTCGCGGTGGACGGGGGGCCGGGCGCAGGCGCCTGGTGGATGCGCCTCAGCGGCGCCGAGGCGCCCAAGATCATCGCGCGCCTGCCGTTCGTCGAGCGGCCCGACCATCCCGCCGGCATGCCGATCTTCGTCGTGGCCAAGCCGCTCGCCGACGGGGCGGCGCGCGACGTGGTGATCGAGGCGGTCGCCGTCGACCGATGGCGCGGCGAATACCCGCAAGCGATCGCGGCGCTGGGCGGCGAGATCGTCGGCAACGCCGCCGACGGCGCGCGCCTGTCGCTGCTCGTAGCGCGGCCGGGCGGCCTGCCCGAGGGCGCGGCGGGCCTCGCCTTGCAGCGGGCGGGCGCGGCCGACGCGCGCAGCCTGGAGATCGGCGCGCACGCCGCGCGCTTCGACGGTTCGAAATTGCGCCCGCGCCGACCTTGAGCGAGAAACGAGGAAACGATGTCCGCGTCAAAATCTCTGCGACCGCAACCGCGCGCCGAAATCATGGCGATCGACGCCTATGTTCCCGGCAAGAGCGGCGTCGCGGGGCTCGGCAAGGTCCATAAGCTGTCCTCGAACGAATCGCCGCTCGGCCCCTCGCCGCGCGCCATCGAGGCGTTTCGCGCCTGCGCGGAACAATTGGCGTTGTATCCCGACGGCTCGGCGCGGCTCCTGCGCGAGGCGATCGGGCGGCGCTACGGGCTCGACGCCGAGCAGATCATTTGCGGCAACGGCTCGGACGAACTCATCAGCCTCCTCGCCCATGTCTTTCTGCGCCCGGGCGACGAAGGCTTGTACAGCCAGTACGGCTTTCTCGAGTATCCCATCGCCATCCGGGCGGCCGGCGCGACCCCGGTCACGGCGAGGGAAAGCCAAGAGACCGCCGACGTCGACGCGCTGCTCGCCAAGGTCGGCCCGCGCACGAAGATCGTCTTTCTCGCCAATCCCAACAACCCGACCGGCACGTACCTGCCCTTCTCCGAGGTCAAGCGGCTGCATGCGGGCCTGCCGGGCGATACGCTGCTGGTGCTCGACGCCGCCTACGCCGAGTACGTCGCGCGCAACGACTACGCCGCGGGGATCGAACTCGTGGCGACGTCCGAGAATGTGGTGATGACGCGCACGTTCTCGAAAGTTCACGGCCTGGCGAGCCTGCGCATCGGCTGGGCCTACGCGCCGGCGCCGATCGTGGCGGCGCTCAATCGCGTGCGCCCGCCCTTCAACCTCAACGGCGCGGCGCTGGCCGCCGGAGTCGCGGCGATCGCCGACGCCGCGCATGTGGAAATGGCGGCGGCGCACAACGCGCGCTGGCTGCCGTGGCTGAGCAAGGAGATCGCCGCGTTGGGGATCGGCGTGACGCCGAGCGTCGGCAATTTCCTGCTGTTGCGGTTCGCCGGCGAGAGCGGGCGGACGGCGGCCGACGCCGACCGGTTCCTCAGCGCGCGCGGCGTCGTGCTGCGCGCGGTGGCGGCCTACGGGCTGCCGGACTGCCTGCGCATGACGGTGGGGACCGAAGAGGCCAACGAAGGCGTCGTCGCCGCGCTGAGGGAGTTCATGAAGGGCCAGCGCCGTGGCGGATAGGCTCGGGCCCGCGCTCGCCGAGCCGCTGTTCGAGCGGCTCGCGATCATCGGCGTCGGCCTCATCGGCTCCTCGATCGCGCGCGCGGCGCGGCGCAAGAACGTCGCGAAACGGATCGCGATCGCGGATTGCTCGGACGAGGCGCTGGCGCGGGCGGGGGCGCTCGGCCTCGGGGACGAAATCACGTCGTCGGCGGCGCAGGCGTCGGCCGGGGCGGATTTCGTCATTCTGTGCGCTCCCGTCGGCGCCAACGAAGCGCTCGCGCGCGAAATCGCGCCGGCGCTGAAGGCGGGCGCGATCGTCTCCGACGTCGGTTCGGTCAAGGGCGCGGTGATCGCGGCGATCGAGCCGCATCTTCCCGCGGGCGTGCAGTTGGTCCCGGCCCATCCCGTGGCGGGGACGGAGCAATCGGGGCCGGACGCGGGGTTCGCGACGCTGTTTCTCAACCGCTGGTGCATTCTGACGCCGCCCGAGCGCGTCGAACGAAGCGCCGTCGAGCGCGTGCGCACGTTTTGGCAAGCGTTCGGATCGAACGTCGAGGAGATGAGCGCCGCGCATCACGATCTCGTGCTGGCGATCACCAGCCACGTGCCGCACCTCATCGCCTACAATATCGTCGGCACCGCCTACGATCTCGAAGAGGCGACCCGCTCGGAGGTCATCAAGTTCTCCGCCGGCGGCTTTCGCGACTTCACCCGCATCGCCGCCTCCGACCCGACGATGTGGCGCGACGTGTTCCTCAACAACAAGGAGGCGGTGCTGGAGGCGCTCGGCCGTTTCAACGAGGACTTGACCGCGCTGCAGCGCATGATTCGACGCGGCGATGGGGAGGGGCTGTTCGCCCTGTTCAGCCGCACGCGCGCGATCCGGCGCGGCATCGTCGAGCAGGGCCAGGAGACCGCCGCGCCCGACTTCGGGCGCCGGGCCGGCGAGGACGCCGAATCCGGGACATGAAGGAATGACGGCGCGGGCGGCGCAGGCGCGGCGCGATCTCTGGGTGTTCGGCTACGGGTCGCTGATGTGGCGGCCCGGCTTCGTCTACGCCGAGCGCCACAAGGCGCTGTTGCGCGGCTGGCGACGCCGCCTATGCATCTATTCCCACGTCTATCGCGGCACGGCCGATCGTCCGGGGCTGGTGCTCGGGCTCGATCGGGGCGGCGCGTGTCATGGCGTCGCGTTTCGGGTCGAGGGGTCTCGGCGCGAGGCGACGGTGCGCTATCTTCGCGAGCGGGAATTGGTCGCGGCGGTCTATCTGGAGAGGACGGTCCCGGTCACCCTTAGCGACGGCCGGCGCGTCGCGGCGCTGACCTATGTCGCCGACCGCGCGCACGGCCAATATGCGGGGCCGATGCCTCCCGATTCGCTGCTGAGGCTGGTCCGACAGGGCGTCGGGCAGTCGGGCGACAACGCCGAATACGTGCTCGCCACCCGCGACCATTTGCGCGAACTGGGCATCCTCGACGGCGAGCTGGAATGGCTCGCCGCTCAGCTGCGCACGGCGTAGGGGGCGGCCGCCCGGAGATCGTCGAGCGCCGCGCGGCGCTCGGCGGGCGTGGCGGCGAGAAGATGCAGATGGAATTCGACCCGCTCGGCGATATCGGACAGCGATTGGACCGCGCGCGCGAGAACGGGCTCGGGGAAGACGCCGGTGTCGGCGAAGGCGAGCGCCCGGCGCCGCCCGCCCGCATCCACCGCGGCGGCGATCAGCACTGCGTCGCAATAGGCGGGACACTCGCGCGCGTCGTAGACGGAGACGATATAGCGTCGCCCCGACGCCCCGCGCCAGGAACAGAAGCGCGGCGACAGGCTCTGGCCGTTGAGGGCGGCGAGCGGCTCGGCGTCCGCCTCGGCGAGGAAGGGGGCGGTCGAAGGCGCCGGCTCGGGCCAGCGGTCGGCCTGGCGCAAAGGCGCGTCGGCGGGGCGGGGCGAAAGGGCGTCCAGCAGCGCCATCATCGAACCATCTCCATGCGGGCGGAACAGAACAAAACTAGAACAAATATCCGACTCCGTCAAGCCTCCCGTCGCGCATCCCGTCGCGCATCGTTGGCCTTGTCGATCGTGGCGGCGCCGGCGGCGAGAACCGGCGCCAGGCTGGGGTCGGCCGCGATCGCTTCGGCGTAGAGGCGGCGGCAGGCCGTCTCCAGCGTCGCTTGCAGCCGCTCGGCGAAGGCGTCGCGCTCGAGGCCGGGGAGGATCGGCGGCAAATATTCGATCACGGCGACGCCCGGGCGACGGGCGAAGCCGCGCCGGCCCCAGAAGAGGCCGGTGTCGAGCGCGACGGGAAGGCAGGGCGCGCCGGTTTCCGCGTAGAGCGCGGCGACGCCGAATTTGTAGCGCGGCGGCGCGCCGGCCGGGCGGCGCGTGCCCTCGGGGAAGATGAAGACCTGCCGGCCCGCGCGCAGGACTCCGCGCGCCTGGGCGATGATCTGGTTCAGCGCGCTGTGGCCGCGCGCGCGGTCGATCGCGATCTGCCGGCCGCCGACGAGATAGAGCCCGAATAGGGGCATGAAGATGAGCTCCCGCTTGAACACGATGGCGAAGTCGGGGGCGTATTTGAGCAGCGCGAAGGTTTCGAGGAAGGATTGGTGTTTCGCGGCGAGGATGTAACCGCCCTCGGGAATGTTCTCGAGGCCGCGATACTCGACCCGCAGGCGGCAGATCTTTTCGAGCAGCCAGACCGAGGTCGACCCCCACAGCCGCGCCATGAAGAAGACGCCGTGACGACCGCGTAAGAAGATCAACGGCAGGCCGAGGATCATCAGGACGATGAGGTTGACGTAAAAGGCGAGATTGAAGGCGAGCGAGCGCAAGGCGATCATGGCGGTCCGTCGGGTGAGGCGAGCAGGGTGGCCGGCGCGGGCGTCGCTCATAGCATGCCGCGCAGTTGCCGAAAGACGATTTCGCGCGACAAGAAGCCGGTGAGCCCGGCGATGCCTAAGCAAATCGCGAGGATCGCGGCGTAGCCGGGGAGGCCGAGCGCGAAAGCGCCGAACAGCGCGGCGATCTCCTCGCCGCCCGCCGAACCGCCGCCCCACCTCGAGACCAGCGCCGCGACGGCGAAGAACGCCGCCGCCGCCGCGCCGCCGATCGCCGCGCCCTTGAAGCCGAGCCGCAGGAAATGCCCCTGGAACTGGCGCGCGATGTACGAATCGGCGGCGCCGACGAAATGCAGCACTTCGATGATCTCGCGATTGCCCGCCATGGCGCCGCGCGTGGCGAAGCCGATCGCCGTCGCCATCGCCAGGATCATCAGCGCGAACAGCGCGACGGCGAAGACGACGACCGCGTCGGCCATCGTGTCGAGCCGCGACAGCCACAGGCGATGGTCGTCGAGACTGGCGCCCGGCGCCCCGGCCGCGAGCGCGGCGCGCAGCGGCTCGAGGTCCTCGCGATGTCCGCTTTGCATGTGGACGACGATGAGGCGGGGGATCGGCAGTTGCCCGAGATCGATGCCGTCGCCGAGCCAGGGCGCCAGCAGCTTTTCCGATTCCGACTTGCTAAAGGCGTGCACGTCGGCGACGCCGGGGGCGCGCGCCGCGATGCCCGCGGCCGCGGCCTCGAGCGTCTCGACGTCGTCGCCGGGTTTCGGCTTGATCTGGATGGTGACGTCGCGCGAGACGTCGGCGCGCCACCCCTGCGAGGCCTCGGCGACCAGGATCGCGCCGCCGGCGGTGAGGCAGGCGAGAAACGTCATGATCGCGATGACGACGACCAGCGCGCGGCCGGCGATCGAATCGGGGGGAACGAGCGGCATGTCGCGCTTGAGCTGCGAATCCGGAGGCATGGCGGGCGGGAGCGAGGCGTTCACGGCGAATCGCCCTCGAAGATCTTCAATTGTCCCTCGCCGACGACGAGGCGCCGGGCGTAGCCGAATTGATCCATCAGCGTGAGGTCGTGGGTGGCGATGACGACCGCGGTGCCGGACTTGTGCAACTCGACGAATAGCCGGAGCAGGCGGCGCGCCAGGGAGGGATCGACGTTGCCCGTCGGCTCGTCGGCGAGCAGCAGCTCGGGGCGCACGATGAGCGCGCGGGCGATCGCCGCGCGCTGCTTCTCGCCGCCGGAGAGCACCGGCGGCAGGGCGTACATCCGGTCGCCGAGCCCGACCCAGCGCAAGAGCTCGACCACTTCGGCGCGATAGCCGCGCTCGTCGCGGCCCATCACCCTGAGCGGCAGGGCGACGTTTTCGTAGGTGGTGAGATGGTCGAGCAGCCGAAAGTCCTGGAACACGACGCCGATCCGCCGCCTCAGCGCCGTGATCTGGTCCTTGTCGAGCTTGGCCGCGTCCTCGCCGAAAATGCGGATGGTTCCGCGGGTCGGGCGCAGCGACAGCAGCATCAGGCGCAGCATCGTGGTCTTGCCGGCCCCCGACGGCCCGGTGAGGAACTGAAAGCTCTGCGGCGCGATATCGAAATTGAGGTCGCGGACGACCTCGGCGCCGACGCCGTAGCGCAAGCCGACATTGTCAAAGCGTAGCAACGACGTTTCCTGAGGCGATTGAGCGCTTAACGCGGCCTTAACCATGAACGCGACCAAATGCCAACCTTCCCGCAGGGGCCTGGAGCGAGGCTGATTCGCCATGTTCACCGTTTGCAAGACCTGCGCCAATTCATATCACATTCCCGACGAGATTTTCGGCGACGAGCCGCGCCAATTTCGCTGCTCGGGGTGCGGCCGATCCTGGGAGTTGCGGCCGCGCGCCACGCTCGCCGCTTCCGCCGCCTCGACGCGCGGCGAGCCGGCGCGCCCCGCTCGCGAGCCGGCGCAGCGCCCCGCGCTGGCGCGGCGTGTGGCGCGCCTGGCGCGCAAGATCGCCGCGCCGCTCGCCGGAGCGAGCCTGCTGGCGGGATCGATGACGGCGATCGGCGCGCGCGAGTGGATCGTCGCCGCCGCCCCGCTCACGGCGGGCGCCTATGCGGCGATCGGCCTTCCGGTCAACGTGCGGGGCCTCGCGATCGAGGAGGTGCGCGCCAAGCTCGGCGAAAGCGGGCCGACGAGAATTCTCGTGGTCGACGGCGCGGTGGCGAACCTGCGCTCGGCCGAGACGGCCGCGCCCGATCTTCGCATCGCCTTGCGCGCGGCGGACGGGCGCGAACTCTACGTCTGGACGGCGCGCGCGCCGAAAGACCGGCTGGCGCGCGGGGAGCGCGTGCGCTTCACCGCCCGGCTCGCCGCGCCGCCCGAGGGGGTCGTGGATGCGCTGGTGAAATTCGCCGCGCCGGAGGATAAGGTCGCTCGCAACCCGGAGGGATCATGAGCGGCGCCAGGCAAGTCGAAGTCCTGTTCGAGGAGGAAGCGATCGCCAAGCGGACGGCGGAGCTCGCCGCCGAAATCGCCAAGGCGAAGCCGAAGGACCTGCTCGTCGTGGCGATCCTCAAGGGCTCCTTCATGTTCGCGGCCGACTTGCTCCGCGCCATGCACCGCGTCGGCCTCGAGCCGCAGGTCGAGTTCTTTCATCTCTCCAGCTATCGCGAGGGCACGGTGTCGTCGGGCACGGTGACGATCCTTCGCGACATCGAATCCTCGATCAAGGACCGGGACGTCGTGGTGATCGACGACATTCTCGAATCCGGCCGTACGCTCGCCTTCGCCAAGGACCTCCTGGTGGCGCGCGGCGCGCGGCGCGTGATGGTCTGCACGCTCCTGGAAAAGCGGGGAAAACGCGAAGTGCCGATCGAGGCCGACTTCGTCGGCTTCGTCTGCCCCGACCTGTTCGTCGTCGGCTACGGCATGGACGTCGCCCATTCCTACCGCGAATTGCCGTTCATCGGGCATGTCGTCACCGAGGCCGATTCGAAGTGATCGCGGGACCCGCGCGGCGGTTCGAGAGCCTCTACCAGTCCTTCGCCGAACTCGGCGGCCCGGCGCGCGGCGCGGCGCGGGTCGCGGCGCTGCGCGGCGAACTCGCGGCGCGGGGCCTCGCCGGCTTCGTCGCGCCGCGCGCCGACGAACATCAGAACGAGTACGTCCCGGCCGCGGCCGAGCGGCTGATGTGGCTGACCGGGTTCTCCGGCTCGGCGGGCGTGGCGATCGTGCTCGAGGAAAGGGCGGCGATCTTCGTCGACGGCCGCTACGCCGTTCAAGCCCCGGCGCAAGTCGATCCCGCGGTCTTCGCGGTGCGTCCTATCGTCGAGGAGACGCCGGGCGCCTGGATCGAGGCCAATCTGAAGCCGGGCGCGCGCCTCGGCTACGACCCCTGGCTGCATACGCCCGAAATGGTCGAGCGCCTGGGCAAGGCGTGCCGCGCCGCCGGCGGCGAGCTCGTCGCGCTCGACTCGAACCCGATCGACGCGATCTGGAAGGACCGCCCGGAAGCGCCGCTCGGCGCGGTGAGCGCGCATCCCGCGCGTCTGGCCGGCGAGAGCGCGGCGGGAAAAATGACCCGCGTCCGCGTCGCCCTCGAGGGAAAAGACGGCCTCCTCGTCAGCGACGCGCACGCCGTCGCCTGGCTGTTCAACATCCGCGGCGCCGACGTCGCGCATACGCCGCTGCCGCTGAGCTTCGCCTATCTGCCGCGCCAGGGGCGAGCGACGCTGTTCGTCGACGGGCGCAAATTGTCCAGCGCGATGCGCGCCCGGCTCGGCGCATTGGCCGACATCGACGAGCCCGATTGGCTCGTCGGCTTCATGACGGGGCTCGGCGCTGCGGGCCTGCGCGTCGCCTTCGACGCGGCGAGCGCGCCGGCGCGCCTCACCCAGGCGCTGGAGGCGGCGGGCGGCGCGGCGGTCGTCGGCCCCGACCCGATCGCGCTGATGAAGGCGGCCAAGAACAAGGCCGAGCTCGCCGGCGCGCGCGCCGCGCATATCCGCGACGGCGCCGCGATGGCGCGCTTTCTTTGCTGGTTCGACCGCGAGGCGCCGAAGGGCAGGCTCACCGAGATCGCCGCGACGCAAGCGCTGGAGACTTTTCGGCGCGAAACGGGCGCGCTGAAAGACATCTCGTTCCCGACCATCTCCGCCGCCGGCCCGCACGCGGCGATCCCGCATTATCGCGTCAGCGAGGCGTCGGACCTCAGAATCGGCCGCGGCATTTTCCTCATCGACAGCGGCGGCCAGTACGAGGACGGCACCACCGACATCACCCGCACGCTTTGCGTCGGCCGCCCGAGCGCGGAAATGCGCGACCGCTTCACCCGCGTGCTCAAGGGCCATATCGCCATCGCGCGCGCGGTGTTCCCCAAGGGAACCAGCGGCGCGCAGATCGACGCTTTGGCGCGCCAGGCGCTGTGGCGCGCCGGGCTCGATTTCGACCACGGCACGGGGCACGGCGTCGGCTCGTATCTTTCCGTCCACGAGGGCCCGCAGCGCATCGCCAAGACCGGCGCGGTCGCGTTGGCGCCGGGGATGATCATTTCCAACGAGCCGGGCTATTACGCGGCGGGGAAATACGGCATCCGCATCGAGAACCTGGTGGTCGTCGAGAGCCGCGCGATCGCCGGCGCCGAGCGCAAGATGCTCGGCTTCGAGACGATCTCGCTGGCCCCGATCGATCTGCGGCTCGTCGAGCCGAAGCTGATGGACGGCGAGGAGATCGCCTGGCTCGACGCGTACCATGCCAGGGTGCGGGCGGTTGTGGGGCCGCTGGTCGACCGCGAGACGCGGGGGTGGCTGAAGGCGGCGACGCGGCGGGTGGGGTGACGCTCTCTCGACGTCATGGCCGGGTTTGTCCCGGCCATCCACGCTGTGCCGTCGCGAAAACATTCAAAGTCGGCTGCTGCTGCGCCGCGTGAATGCCCGGCACGAGGCCGGGCATGACGGCGGTGCGATATGGAATATGATGACAGGCCCGTGCGTTCGGGCCTCAAGATCATGGTCCCGCGCGACAACGCCCTCTCGCTCGGGGTCGTTCGCAACATCGCCAAAGCGGCAGGCTGGTAAGAGGAGTTCGATATGAAACGCTATTTCGCGCTTTTGGACGGCACGGCCGGCGCGTACGGCGTCGCCTTTCCCGACTGCCCCGGTTGCACCGCTATGGGCGCAGACGAGAACGAGGCTTACGCCAACGCCATCGCCGCTCTGGGCGAGTGGATGCACGACGCCGGCGCCGTGGGCGAAGCCCCTGCGCCGCGCACGATCGACGCCTTGCGCCGCGATCCCGGAAAACGGTGACAGGCCCGTAAAGCCCAATTCCGCGGGCCAGCGTCGTGAGGGGACGCGGCGGAAAATCGGGTCGCAAGCGGTTTAGATCCTGAGGTCGCGCCGCAAAATGGCGCCAAGCATGATCGCGCGGACCTTCTTTGGCGGAGCGCGACTTGCGGTCATGCGCGCGCCCCGGTCTCCCCTCGCGGCCTATCGGATTTCCACATCCGAATTCCAAACCTTCCGGGTCCGCTGTGCCTGATCCGTGCTCGGCGTCAAGGCCAAGCCCGCTTCGCGGGTCGCGCGCTGCGCGCGCGAGCCTTGACTCCTCCGCGCGGCTCAGGCTTTCGGTTTCCATGATCTTTGCTGCGGGCCGGCTTCGCTCAGCAAAGACCATGGAAGCAAAAAAGCCGCATCGGAACGGCGCAGTCACCGCGGAGCGGGCGAAGCGCAGCGGAGCAGCCGCGCAGCGGCTTGACGGCGACGGGCCGATGTGGCCGCCGACCGGCAAGAGATGTGCGCGGGCCGTGAGGACAAGTCCGGCCGGGCCGAGCCGTCAATTCCAAGCCTTGGGGTCGCGTGGCTTCCGGTCGATGGGAACGCGGCGCCAGGCCGCGATGAACACGGAACTGTTTGTTGATCGCAACATTGTGGTTCGGAAAAAGAGAAAATTGTGTTAGACTGTTGTTAACGGTTTCCGCCATGCCCGCCTTGCCGGCATGTCTGAACGGCGGCATTCGGACGGTGACCGGCGCAAAAATTTGGAGCAAAATGAAAGTTCCGTTTTTCCTCCTACAAGCCTTTGATTTCCCACAAAATGGACGAAGGAATCTTTGGAAATGTTTGGAGAAAAAGGCCGCAAATTTGGAAATGTTTGGCATGGGTTTGGAAAAGCTTGCGCGGCCACGAGTCCGGAGTTGCGCGAGGCGTGCAGACCATATCGGCCGCTGAACCGAACGCCGTCATGGCCGGGCTTGTCCCGGCCATCCACGCGGCGCCGACAAATCGAAACCGGCAAAGTATGACGCAGCGGTTCGGCGTGCGGACGATTGCCATGCAATCGCCTTGGGATGGCCGGGACAAGCCCGGCCATGACGGTTGACGGCGCGCGGCCCGTGATTCCGGGCTTCCGCCCTACCCCCTGAGCTTCCTCACATGCGCGATCAACCCCGCGAGAAAACGGTGACAGGCCCGTAAAGCTCCAATTCCAACAGGCCGGGACCGCGCGCCCCGGTCTCCCCTTGCGGCCTGTCGGATTTGCCACGTCCGAATTCCGTACCTTCGGGGTCCGCTCTGCCTGATCCGTGCTCGGCGTCAAGGCCAAGCCCGCTTCGCGGTTCGCGCTACGCGCGAGCCTTGACCCCCTGCGCGCGGCTCAGGCTCTTGGTTTCCATGATCGTTGCTGCGCGAAGCCGGCCCGCAGGGCCGGTTCGTTCAGCAACGATCATGGAAGCAACAACGCCGCGTCGGAACGGCGCGGTCATCGCGAAGCGACCGAAGCGCAGCGCAGGAGCCGCGTAGCGGCTTGACGGCGACGAGCCGATGTGGCCGCCGACCACGCGAAATGTATGCGCTCTCGTAGAGGACGTTGCGTGTTGTTGGCATCGTCAGTTCTGTCCTAAGGCAACGGGCTCGGGCAACATTGCCAAAGCGGCGGGCTGGTAGGAGGAGTTCGATATGAAACGCTATTTCGCGCTTTTGGACGGCGCTCCCGGCGCCTATGGCGTCGCGTTCCCCGATTGCCTCGGCTGCACCGCCATGGGCGCGGACGAGAACGAAGCTTACGCCAACGCCGTCGCCGCTCTGGGCGAATGGATGCACGACGCCGGCGCCGTAGGCGAAGCCCCGGCGCCGCGCGCGATCGAAGCCTTGCGCCGCGATCCTGATGTAAGCGCGGCGCTTGCTGAAGGCGCGGTTTTTCTCGCCGTGCCTCTGGTCATCGAGTCCGGTCGCTCGGTGAAAGCCAACATTTCGCTCGATCAAGGCTTGCTGGACGCCATCGACGCGGCGGCCAAGCGAAGCGGCTTGACCCGATCCGCTTTCTTATCCAGCGCCGCGCGGGAAAAAATTGCGGCGGCCGGCTGATGTGCGCGTTCAAGCCGATCCGTTGCCTCTGAGCGCGTTCGCGCGGACCTTCTTTGGCGGAGCGCGACTGGTGGTCATGTGCGCGTCCCGGTCTCCCCTCGCGGTCTATCGGATTCACAGATCCGAATTCCACCCTTCCAGGTCCACTCTGCCTGATCCGTGCTCGGCGTCAATGTCGCGCCCGCTTCGCGGGTTGCTTGCGGCGCTCGCAAACATTGACTCCTCCGCGCGGCTCAGGCTCTCGGTTTCCATGATCGTTGCTGCGTGAGCCGGCCTTGCGGCCGGCTTCGCGCAGCAAAGATCATGGAAGCGAAAACGCCGCATCGGAACGGCGCGGTCACCGCGAAGCGGGCGAAGCGCAGCGTAGCAGCCGCGAAGCGGCTTAACGGCGACGGGCCGATGTGGCCGCCGGCCACAGAGTGGGATGTGCGCTCCGTAGGGACGAGCCCGGCCCTGACGAGCCGCCAATTCCCAGCCTTGGCATTGCGTGGCTTCCCGTTGATGGGAACGCAGCCTAGCGGAGCAATCAACACGGGACGATTTCTCGATCGCAACATTATGATTCTGAAAAAGAGAAAATTGTGCTAGATTGTCATCAACGTTTTGCGCCATGCCCGCCTTGCCGGCGCGGCTGGACGGGGGCGTTCGGACCGCGGTCGGCGCAATAAATTTGGAGCAAAACGAAAACCCGCTTGGCCCTCCTGCAAGCCTTTGATTTCGCACAAAACGGACGAAGGAATCTTTGGAAATGTTTGGAGGAAAAGGCCGCTGATTTGGAAATGCTTGGCGTGGATTTGGAAAAGTTCGCCGGAAAACGGCGCCGGGCGTATTACGCTGCGTCCCTTCTCCCCGCTCGCGGGGAGAAGGTTAGGATGAGGGGCCGGGGGACGAGCCGCGACGCCGCGGCCAACCACCCGGCCCCTCACCCCGGCCCTCTCCCCGCTTTGCGGGGAGAGGGGGCGCTCGCGCCTGAAGGCCGTGCGCCTACCCCCTTAGCCTCCTCACGTGCGCGATCAACCCCGCGGTCGAGGGATCGAGCGCGCTCAGGTCCGCGCTCGGGTCGGCGACGATCGGGGCGAGGCGGGAGGCGAGCTCCTTGCCCAGCTCGACGCCCCATTGGTCGAACGGGTTGATGTCCCAGATCGCCGCTTCGACGAACACCTTGTGCTCGTAGAGCGCGATGAGGCGCCCGAGCGTGCGCGGCGTCAGCTGGGCGTAAAGCAAGGTCGACGACGGCCGGCTGCCGGAAAACCTCTTGTGCGGCGCGAGGCGCGCCGCCTCCGCGGCGCTCGCGCCCTCACGCGCGGCGAGCGCCTCGGCCTCGGTGCGCGTGCGCCCGCGCATCAGGGCTTCCCCCTGCGCCAGGCAATTGGCGAGGAGCAGGTCGTGGTGATGGGCGTCGGCGTTGGTCGGGCTCGCGGCGACGAGAAAATCGATCGGCGAAATTTCCGTGCCCTGATGCAGCAACTGGAAGAAGGCGTGCTGGCCGTTGGTGCCGGGCTCGCCCCACACCACCGCGCCGCTCGCCGTTCTCACCGGCGTTCCGTCGCGGCAGACGCTCTTGCCCTCGCTCTCCATTTGCAATTGCTGGAGATAGGCGGGAAAGCGGGCGAGGCGCTGGTCGTAGGGGATCACGGCCTGCGTGGCGTAGCCGAGGACATTGCGGTTCCAGACGCCGAGGAGCCCCATCAGCATCGGGATGTTCTTTTCGATCGGCGCCTCGCGGAAGTGCCGGTCGACGTCGTGGCCGCCGCGCAGGAAGTCTTCGAAGAGCTCGGGGCCGATGGCGATGGCGAGCGGCAGCCCGATGCTCGACCAGATCGAATAGCGCCCGCCGACCCAGTCCCAGAAGCCGAAGACGCGACTGGCGTCGACGCCGAATTCGGCGACCTTGTCGAGCTTTGTCGAGACGGCGGCGAAATGGTCGGCGATCGCGCCTTCGCCGAGCGACTGGACGATCCAGGCGCGGGCGGTTTGCGCGTTGGTCATCGTCTCCTGGGTGGCGAAGGTCTTCGAGGAGACGATGACGAGGGTGCGCGCGGGGTCGAGGCCGCGCAGCGCGTCCGCGATGTCGGCGCCGTCGACGTTGGAGACGAAATGGGCGCGCAAGTTCGCCTGCGCGAAGGGCAGAAGCGCCCGCGCCGCCATCGCCGGTCCGAGGTCCGAGCCGCCGATGCCGATATTGACGACGTCGGTCATCGGCTGGCCGAGCGCGCCGCGCAGGCGGCCCTCGCGCACGTCGGCGGCGAAGGCGAGCATCTTGGCGCGCTCGGCCTCGACGTCGGGCATGACGTCGCGGCCGTCGACGAGGACCGGCGCGCCGGAGAAGTTGCGTAAGGCGGTGTGCAGCGCGGCGCGCCGTTCCGTCGAATTGACGAGGTCGCCGCGCAACATCGCGTCGCGCTTGGCCGCGACCTCGGCGAGGTCGGCGAGCCGCGCCAGGAGCGCAAGGGCGGAGGCGTCGATGCGCTGTTTGGAGAAATCGTAGAGGAGGTCGTCGAGGACGACGTGAAAGCGCTGGAAACGATCCGGGTCGGCGGCGAATTCGGCGCCGATCGTGCGGGCGAGCACGTCGCCGCGGCGTTCGGCGAACTCGGAGAAGATCGCGCTCAGCGCTGTCTGCGTCATGGACCTTTCCCTTTTCCGTCCGGCGCTCTATGCGTGCGGCCGCCCGCCCGAGCCGAGTTTGCTTCATATGCCGCCTCAATTGCAATTGCGAGACATCCGCCTGACGCTCGGCGGCGCGCCGCTACTGGAGGGCGCGGAACTGACGATTTCGCCGGGCGACCGGATCGCGCTGGTCGGCCGCAACGGCTCGGGCAAGTCGACGCTGCTGAAGATCGCCGCCGGGGAAAGCCAAGCCGACGAGGGCGCGCGCTTCGCGCAGCCCAACGCGCGCCTGCGCTATCTGCCGCAGGAGCCCGACCTGACGGGCTACGCCACGACGCTCGATTTCGTGCTGAGCGGCCTCGGCGAGGAGGACAGTCCTTATCGCGCGCGGGCGCTGATGGAGGATCTCGGCGTCGATCCCGCCGGCGATCCCGCGCAACTCTCGGGGGGCGAAGCGCGCCGCGCGGCGCTCGCCCGCGTCCTCGCCCCCGATCCCGATATTCTGCTGCTCGACGAGCCGACCAACCACCTCGACCTCGTCGCGATCGAATGGCTGGAAAAGGAATTGGCGGCCTCGCGCGCGGCCTTCGCGGTGATCAGCCACGACCGGCGGCTGCTCGCCGACCTCACCCGCGCCACCGTTTGGCTCGATCGCGGCCGCACGCGCCGGCTCGACCAGGGCTTCGCCGCCTTCGAGGCTTGGCGCGACGCCAGGCTCGAGGAAGAGGAAATCGAGCGCCACAAGCTCGATCGGCGCATCGTCGAGGAAGAGCACTGGATGCGCTACGGCGTCACCGCGCGGCGCAAGCGCAACATGCGCCGGGTCGGCGAATTGGCGGCGCTGCGGCGCGAGCGTCGCGAGGCGCGCCGCGCGCAGGGCGTCGCCGCCATGGTCGCGGGGGACGCCAAGGCCTCGGGCGCCTTGGTGATCGAGGCGGAGAAAATTTCCAAGTCCTACGGCGATCGGCCGATCGTCAGGGATTTTTCGCTGCGGGTGATGCGCGGCGACCGCATCGGCGTCGTCGGCGCCAACGGCGCGGGCAAGACGACGCTGGTCAATCTCCTCACCGGGGCGCTGGCGCCCGATTCGGGGCAGGTGCGCCTCGGCGCCAACGTCGCGATGGCGAGCCTCGATCAGCGCCGCGCCTCGTTGCAGCCGACGACGACGCTGGTCGACGCGCTGACCGGCGGCGGCAGCGACTTCGTCGCGGTCAACAACGAGCGCAAGCACGTCGTCGGCTACATGAAGGACTTTCTGTTCTCCCCCGATCAGGCGCGCACGCCGATCGGCAAGTTGTCGGGCGGCGAGCGCGGCCGGCTGATGCTGGCGCGGGCGCTCGCCCTGCCCTCGAACCTGATGGTCCTCGACGAGCCGACCAACGATCTCGACATCGAGACGTTGGACCTGTTGCAGGAGCTGCTCGGCGACTATCCCGGCACGCTGCTGCTGGTCAGCCACGACCGCGACTTTCTCGATCGCGTCGCCACCTCGGTGATCGTAGCCGAGGGCGAGGGCCGTTGGCGCGAATACGCCGGCGGCTATTCCGACATGGTCGCGCAGCGCGGCTACGGCCTCTCGGGGCCGCCGGCGCCCGAAGCGCCGAAGCCGGAGAAGACCGCCGCGCGCGAAACGGCGCGCCCGGCGCCCAAGCGGAAGATGTCGTTCAACGAAAAGCGCGCGCTGGAGACGCTGCCGGGCAGAATCGAGGCTTTGCAGGCCGAGATCGCCGCGCTGGAGCGCGCGCTCGGCGATCCCGCGCTGCACGGGCGTGATCCCCAGGGCTTCGATCGCGCGACCAGGTCCTATGCGGCCAAGCGCGCCGAGCTCGACGCGGCGGAAGACGACTGGCTGGCGCTCGAAATCCTGCGCGAGGAGATCGAGGGGTAGAGCTGCGACGGCTCAGGCCGCCAGCGCCGTTTCGACGATCCCGACGAAATAGGCCATGCCGTAGGGCAGCGCCGCGTCGTTGAAGTCGTATTCGGGGTGGTGCAGGCCGGCGGAGTCGCCGTTGCCGAGCCAGATGAACGCGCCGGGGCGCGCCTGGAGCATGAAGGAGAAATCCTCGGCCCCCATGACCGGGGGCATCTCGGTCAGGACCCGCTCCGGGCCGGCCACGCGACGGGCGACCGAGGCGGCGAAATCGGTCTGAGCGGGATGATTGATCGTCGGCGGATAGCTGCGGCGATAGTCGACGATCGCGCTGATCCCCGAAGCGGCGGCGATCCCCGAGACGATCTCGCGCATGCGCCGTTCCACCAGGTCCCGCGTCGCCGGGAGCAACGTGCGCGTGGTGCCTTCCAGCTCGGCGGTCTGCGGCAGGATGTTGTCTTTCGAGCCGGCGGTGAAACGCGCGACCGAGACGACGCAAGAATCGAGCGGATCGACGTTGCGCGAGACGATCGTTTGCAGCGCGGTGACGATCTGGGCGCCGGCGACGATGGTGTCGACGCATTGATGCGGGAACGCGGCGTGGCCGCCTTTGCCTTCGAGGCGGATCGCGAAGAAGTCGGCCGAGGCCATCAACGGGCCCTTGCGAATCGCAAAGACGCCGACCGGCACGTTCGGCGCATTGTGCATGGCGTAGACTTCCTCGATGGCGAAGTTTTCCAGCAGGCCGTCGTCGATCATCGCCTGGGCGCCCGCGCCGCCTTCCTCGGCGGGCTGGAAGATGACGATCGCCGCGCCGGAGAAATCGCGGGTTCGCGCGAGATGGCGCGCCGCGCCGAGCAGCATCGCGGTGTGGCCGTCGTGGCCGCAGGCGTGCATCTTGCCGGGAGCGCTGGAGCGATAGGGAAGGTTGGTCGTCTCCTCGATCGGCAGCGCGTCCATGTCGGCGCGAAGGCCGATGGCGCGTCGGCTGTCGCCCTTGCGCCCTCTGATGACGCCGACGACGCCGGTCCTGCCGATCGCGGTGCGGACCTCGTCGCAGCCGAACTCGCGCAGTCGCTCGGCGACGAACGCGGCGGTGCGCGGCAGGTCATAGAGAAGTTCGGGATGGGCGTGCAGTTCGCGCCGCCAAGCCTGCGCGTCGGGAACCAGGTCTTGAATGGCGGGATTGATGGGCATCGTCGCGTCTCCGTCGGGGGGGGAGGGCGAAGAAACCCCGGGGCGATGGCGCTGTCAATCCGTCGCCATCAGGCGCTTGCGATGCAGCAGAAAGACCGCTTGTTCGCCGAGAAGATTCCACGCCCACGTCGGCAAGGCGAGCTGCAGGGGGTTGCCGTGACGATCGAGCGCGACGCTCCTGTCGATCGTCGCGCCGATTTCGCGCGCCAAGGCGAGGAAATCGGCGAGGGTGCAGAAGTGGATGTTGGGCGTATCGTACCAGGAGTAGGAAAGGCTCTGCGTCACCGGCATCCGGCCTTTGAAGGCGAGCTGCGCGCGCACGCGCCAATGGCCGAAATTGGGCACGGAGACGATCCCCCGCTTGCCGATGCGCAGCATGTGTTCGAGCACAACGCGGGGGCGCCGGGTCGCCTGCAAGGTCTGCGACAGGATGACGTAATCGAAGGAATCGTCGGGATAATCGACGAGATCGGCGTCGGCGTCGCCCTGGATGACCGAAAGGCCCTTGGCGACGCACTCGTTGACGCCGCGCTGCGACAGTTCGATGCCGCGGCCGTCGACCGCGCGCGTCTCGCGCAGCAGGGCCAGCAACTCGCCGTCGCCGCAGCCGACGTCGAGCACGCGCGCGCCGCGGTCGACCATTTCGGCGACGACGACGAGGTCGACGCGGGGCGCTGAGGTCTGGCTCGCCATGGGCGCGGCTTTCTCTTTTCAGGCGATGCCGCGCGCGCGCGCGGCGGCGTCGATGAAGCCGCGGGTGGTGGCGAACAGCTCGGGCACGTCGAGCAGGAACGCGTCGTGGCCGCGGTCGGTTTCGATTTCGACGAACGACACCGAGGCGCCGCCGACGTTGAGCGCGCGCACCAGAGCGCGCGAATCGCTGGTGGGGAACAGCCAGTCGGAGGTGAAGGAGACGACGCAGAAGCGCGTGCGCGAGCCGCGGAAGGCGTTTGCGAGCGCGCCGCCGTAATCGGCCGCCAGATCGAAATAGTCCATCGCGCGCGTCATGTAGAGGTAGGAATTGGGATCGAAGCGCTCGACGAAGATCGTCCCCTGGTGGCGCAGATAGGATTCGACCTGGAAATCCGCGTCGAAGGAGAACGTGCGCTCGGCGCGGTCCTGCAGGTTGCGGCCGAAGCGGCGGTGCAGCGCGCTGTCCGAGAGATAGGTGATGTGGGCCGCCATGCGCGCGACGGCGAGGCCCTTGGCCGGCCGCGCGCCCTCGGCGAGGTAGCGGCCGCCGCGCCAATCGGGATCGGCCATGATCGCCTGGCGGCCGACCTCGTGGAAGGCGATGTTCTGCGAGGAATGGCGCGCCGCGGTGGCGATCGGCAACGCGCTGAAGACGCGATCGGGATAGCTCGCCGCCCATTGCAGCACCTGCATGCCGCCCATCGAGCCGCCGGCCACGCAGAACAGTTGCTCGATGCCGAGGGCCTCGACCAGCATCGCCTGGGCGCGCACCATGTCGCCGATCGTGACGATGGGGAAATCGAGGCCGTAGGGCTCGCCGGTGGCGGGGTTGAGAGAGGCCGGGCCGGTGGTGCCCATGCAGCCGCCCACGACATTGGCGCAGATGACGAAAAACCGGTCGGTGTCGAACGGCCGGCCCGGCCCGACCATCGTCTCCCACCAGCCGTCGCGCCCGGTCGCGGGATGGCGATTGGCGGCATGCTGATCCCCGGTCAAGGCGTGGCAGACCAGGATCGCGTTGCTCTTGGCGGCGTTGAGGGCGCCGTAGGTCTGATAGGCGATCGTCACCGGCGTCAGATCGACGCCGGCCTCCAGCGCCAGCGGGCGGTCGGGCCCGAAGCGTAGCGCCGGACTGTGCGGCGCGTCGGCCTCGCCGGCGGCGTCGGGCCTCGTCGATGGGCTCGCGTCATCCAAGACGAACGTTCCGGCTGTGCACGGGCGACCTCGTAGAGAGTTCTATTTGGAGAACGGAGCGTTTGATATAACGAAATCACGGGTCGCGCAAGGCGATCCGCGAGGCGCCGGCGCGCGAGCCGGGGCGATCGCTCGCGCGTTAACAAGCCATTGACGGTCTTGCAATGTTTGCTCGCGGCGTAACGGTTTTGGCGCCGCCGCGTGGCTAGTCTGAGGCCGATAAAAGCCCAAAAGGGCATGGGAATCGGCATGAGCGACGTGACGGCGCAGAGCGGCCTCGGGCCGTTCGATCCCTATTGGAGCGACGATGGCGCGCGATCCCGCCGGAGTTGGCGGGGCTGGGGCCGGCGCGTGGCGCTGGGTCTGGCGGCGGCGGGGCTCGTCGGCGCCACGGTTCTCGCCTGCGCGCCGCCGAGCGCGCCGCGGCCCGCGGCGGCGGCCCTCGCGCCGGCGCCGATCGAGACCGTCGATCCGACGCTCGCGCCGCTGTTCGGCCTCGAGGGCGCGGACGGCGCGCGCGCCCATTATGAAGCGCGGGTCGAGCGCGCGACGGGGGCGCGGCGAGACGCCTACAGCCTCGGGGCGCTCGACGGCGACGGGCCGGCGTTGCGAGTGGAAATGTGGAGACATGCGAGCCGGCGGGCGGCGGGAAGCCTGTTCGTCGAAATCGCCGAGGAAGCGGCGGGGTTCGGCGCCGCCGTCGAGCGTCTGGGGACGTCGCGAGTCCTGACGAGTTCGCAAGGGCCGGTCGAATGGGGGGACCTCACGTTGGCGAGCGGGCGCGCGGCGCGGTCCTGCGTCGGCTTTCGCGTGGTCGCTGGCTCCGACGGCGGGCTGCGCGGCGTCGCCTGCGCCGCGGCGGGCGAAAAGATCGACGCCGCCGCGCTGTCCTGCCTTCTCGATCGCCTCGCGCTTACGCGCGCCGGGCGCGACGCCGGTTTTGCCGACGTGGTGAAGGGCGCAGGGGTCCGGCGCCCGGCCTGCCGGGCCCCGATCGGCTGATCGCGGCGTCCTTCAAGCGGGGGCGCGCTCCAGCTCGGCGACGATCGCGTCGCCCATTTCAGCCGTCGAAGCGAGACGGCAGCCCTCGGAGCGGATGTCCGGCGTGCGCAGGCCGCTGGCGAGAACCGCGGCGATCGCCGCGTCGAGACGGTCGGCCGCCGCGCCGAGGCCGAAGGAATAGCGCAGCGCCATGCCGAACGAGCCGATCATCGCGATCGGGTTGGCCAGCCCCTTGCCCGCAATGTCGGGCGCGGAGCCGTGCACCGGCTCGTAGAGCGCCTTGCGCTTGCCGCTTCTGGGATCGACGTCGCCGAGCGAGGCGGAGGGCAACATGCCCAGCGAGCCGGTCAGCATCGCGGCGATGTCGGACAGCATGTCGCCGAAGAGATTGTCGGTGACGATGACGTCGAACTGCTTGGGCCAGCGCACGAGCTGCATGCCGAGCGCGTCGGCGAGCTGGTGCTCGAGCGTGACGTCGGGGTATTCGCGCCCGTGCAGGGCGGTGATGACCTCGCGCCACAGCACGCCGGACTTCATCACGTTGCGCTTGTCCGACGAGGTCACCTTGTTCTTGCGCTTGCGCGCGAGATCGAAGGCGACGCGGCCGATGCGCTCGATTTCGTAGGTGTCGTAGACCTGAGTGTCGATGCCGCGTTTCTGGCCGTTGGGAAGATCGATGATCTGCTTGGGCTCGCCGAAATAGACGCCGCCGGTCAGTTCGCGCACGATCATGATGTCGAGGCCCTCGACGACGTCGCGCTTGAGCGAGGAGGCGTCGGCGAGCGCGGGATAGCAGATCGCGGGGCGCAGGTTGGCGTAGAGCGCGAGATCCTTGCGCAGCCGCAGCAGGCCCGCCTCGGGGCGCACCTCGTAGGGCGCGCCGTCCCATTTCGGCCCGCCGACCGCGCCGAAGAGGACCGCGTCGGCGGTCTTGGCCAGCGCCATGTCCGCCTCGCTGATCGCCTGGCCGTGCGCGTCGTAGGCGCAGCCGCCGACCAGGCCCCTCTCGATCTCGAACCGCGCGAGCCCGGCGCGCGCGAAACAGGCGGTGACTTTTTCGACTTCGGCCATGACTTCGGGGCCGATGCCGTCGCCGGGAAGGAGAAGGAGCTTGTACGTCGCCATGGGTCGTCCGTTTGCAGGAGAAAAGGAATAACGAAGCGGTATTTCCGGACGCGTCTGTAGGCGCGGCCGCCTCGATATAGGCAGAGCGAGGCGCTCCGCGCCTGACGCGCTGATCGCGCGCGTCACCAACAAAACCGGCGCCCGAAAACCCACCCCGGCTACAGGAAAGGCTTGCTAAACGATTTCGGGGCGGGGGAAAAGCGGCTTTCGCCTGGAAAAGAGCGGCGCCGGCGCTATGATGGACGGGCGCCCGTTCGTGAGGGCGCGGTCAAGGGCTCGCAGATTCGGTGACGACGATCAGCAATGCGACGGCGGACGCCTACGTCAAACGGCCGCCGCGCGAGACGCGGTTCTTTCTGGTCCACGGAAACGACGAGGGCCTGATCCACGAGCGCGTCAAGGGCCTCGTCGACGCGGCTCTCAGCGGCGAGGCGGACCCGCTTCGCCTGACGCGTCTCGAGGGCGACGCGGTGGCGCGCGATCCCGGCGCGCTCGCCGACGAAGTCTATGCGATTTCGATGTTCGGGGGCTCGCGCGCGGTATGGCTCGAGGCGCAGGCGCGCGATCTTCTGCCGGCGCTCGAGCCGTTGTTCGCGCGCCCGCCGCAGGATTGCGCGGTGATCGTCGAGGCCGGTTCCCTGAAGAAGGGAACGGCGCTGCGCGCGGCCTTCGAGCAAGCCGAGAACGCCGCCTCGATCGAATGCTACCCCGACGAGCGTGGCGCGCTCGGGCGCGTCGTCGAGGCCGAGACGCGCGCGGCCGGGCTGGCGATCGCGCCCGAGGCGCGCGAGTACCTCATCGGCCTGCTCGGCTCGGACCGCATGACGACGCGCGGAGAAATCGCCAAGTTGACGCTCTACGCCCGCGGCAAGCAGAGAATCGAGGTCGAGGACGTCGAGGCGATCGTCGCCGACGCCGCGCCCTCGGGCTTGGACGCGCTGATCGACGCTGCGTTGCTGGGCGACATGGCCGGGCTCGAAGCGAGCGCAGGGCGCTTCTTCGCCGACGGCGGGGAAGCGGGGCATCTGGTCAGAAACCTTGCCGCGCGGCTGACGCTGCTGCACCGGCTGAGGGTCGAAATGGAGCGCGGACGAAGTTTCGAGGCGGCGATGCAGACGCAATTCGTGCGCATCTCCCCCTCGGGAAGAGCGGCTTTGGCCAAGCAGGCGGAGCGCTGGTCGTCGACGGCTCTGGGCAAGCGTCTGGCGGCGGTTTCGACGCTCGCCGCGCGGGTGCGCCGCGAGCCGCGTCTGGCGGAGATCCTGGCGACGCGCGCGCTGTGGTCGCTGGCGGCGGCGTTGCGCGCGCGGGGGTGAGCGTGCTTGCGGGCGCCTTCACCCCGGCCCTCTTCCGCACAGGGCGTCCGAAGGGCCGGACGAGGGGGCCGCGCGAAAACCCTAGCGCGCCGGCTGGCTCAGCCGGCGGCAGAAGTCGTCGAGTTGCTCGAAATTGTGAAACGCGATGCGCATTTCGCCGACCTCGCCGGAATGGCGGATCGTCACCTTGGCTCCCAGCGCGAGGCCGAGCTTGTGTTCGAGCGCTCGGGTGTCGGCGTCGGGGGGCTTGGCCGCCCTGGCGGCGCCGCGTTGCGACTGGCCCGCCCGCTCGCCCAGGCGCTCGACGTCGCGCACGGTCAGACCCTTGGCGACGATGCGGTCGGCGACCGCGTCCGGGTCGGCGACGGCGAGCAGGGCGCGGGCGTGGCCCGCCGAGATCGCACCCGACGCCAGCAGGGCGCGGCTGTGCTCGGGCAGTTGGGTCAGGCGCATCGTGTTGGCGATGTGGCTGCGGCTCTTGCCGACGATCCGCGCGATGTCGGCGTGGGCGTAGCCGTAATCGGCGGCGAGCTGCGCGTAGCCGTTGGCCTCTTCGAGCGCGTTGAGATCGGCGCGCTGGACGTTTTCGACGATGGCGATTTCGAGCGCCTCGCGGTCGCCGGCGTCGACGATTAAAATCGGGATCTCGTGCAGGCCGGCGCGCTGCGCGGCGCGCCAGCGGCGCTCGCCGGCGATGATCTCGTAGGCGTCGGCGACGCGCGGGATCGGCCGCACGAGGACCGGCTGGATGACGCCGCGCTCGCGGATCGAGGCGGCGAGCTCGTCGAGCTCGGCCTCGGGGAAGGCCTTGCGCGGATTGCGGGGATTGGGATGGAGGAATTCGATCGGCGCCTTGCGCGCGCCGCCGCGCCCGCCCGCGGGCGCCTCCTCGCCGGCGTCGCCGAGCAGGGCGGCGAGGCCGCGGCCGAGGCGCGGGCGGTGATCGGCGTGGCGGGCGGCGTCTTCGGCCATGGAGAACTCCTTCGTGCGGGCCGGGCGCGTCAGGCGGCGCGCCAGCGCCCTTCGCGTTGAATGACCTCGGAGGCGAGTTTCAAATAGGCTTGGCTGCCCATGCATTTGAGGTCGTAGAGCAGCACCGGCTTGCCGTGCGAGGGCGCCTCGGACACGCGGACGTTGCGCGGAATGACCGTGTCGTAGACCTTTTCCCCCATGAACGCGCGCACGTCGGCGACGACCTGGCTGGCGAGCGAATTGCGCGGATCGAACATCGTGAGCACGATGCCGTGGATGGTTAACGAAGGGTTGAGCGAGCGGCGGACCTGGTCGACCGTCTTGAGCAGCTGCGAAAGGCCCTCGAGCGCGAAAAACTCGCATTGCAACGGCACCACGACCGCGTCGGCGGCGGCGAGCGCGTTGATGGTGAGGAGATTGAGCGAGGGCGGGCAATCGATCAGCACGTAACTGATCGCGTCCGGATTATCGTGTGAAAAGAAATACTTGATCGCATTCTTGAGCTTGTGCGAGCGGTCGGAATGGCCGGAGATTTCGAGCTCGACGCCGAGCAGGTCCATGGTCGAGGGCGCGATGAACAGGCGCGGCACGGCGGTCGGCGTGACGATCTGAGCGAGGGTGCGCTCGCCGACCAGCGCGTCGTAGGTCGAAGAGGTGCGAGACTTGCGATCGATGCCGAGGCCGGTCGAAGCGTTGCCCTGGGGATCGAGATCGATGATGAGGACGCGTTCGCCGATCGCGGCGAGGGCGGTGCCGAGGTTGATGGCGGTGGTCGTCTTGCCGACGCCGCCCTTCTGGTTGGCGAGGACCAGAATGCGTGGCGGCGGCGCGGGCTCGGCGCCGGGAAGGTCGTGGGCGGACGTGGCGGTGTCGGTCATGAACGGGCCTTTGGAGCGCTGCGAACCCGAAGGATCGCGGCTTCGGGATCGAGCTTGCTGGCGAAGATCTCAATCGCAAGATCTGGCGCGGCGGGGGCGATTTCAAGCTGCGCTTCGGCCGAGCGTCCGCGCGGAAAGACGCCGACCGCGCCCTGAGCGATCCACACTTTGGCGAATTCGAGCACGCGCGGCAAGGGGGCGAAGGCGCGGGCGGTGACGGCGTCCACAGGCGCGAGCGTCGCGGGGTCGATCGATTCGATGCGCACGGGGTGGATTTCGGCCGCCGCCCCGGTGGCGCGCGCCACTTCGCGTAAGAAGGCGCATTTGCGCCGATCGCTTTCGAGGCAATGGACGCGGGCGCCGGGCGCGTCGGCGAGCTGAATGGCGATGACCATGCCGGGAAAGCCCGCGCCGGAGCCGATGTCGACCCAGCGTCGGGCCTGCGGCGCGAGCGCGAGCAACTGGGCGCTGTCGGCGATATGGCGCGTCCAGACTTCGGCGAAGCTCGCCGCGGAAATGAGATTGGTCACCTTCCGCCAGCGGCCGAGCAGCTCGACGTAGATCGCGAGCCGCGCTTCGGTCTCCGGCGAGACGGGGACGAGCGCGAGAGCCCTGGCGCGATCGTCGGTCATCGGCGCGGTGTTTCACGTGAAACAGCGGCGGCCCTCAGCGATCGGCCTTCGGCCACCACCTTCTCCCGCAAGCGGGAGAAGCGAAGCGCGCCCTCTCCCGCTTGCGGGAGAGGGTCGGGGTGAGGGCGCGCGGGCGTCATCGCGCCTGCACCCCGCGTCCGCCGGCGCGCCGGCGGGCGTGGGCGGCGATCAGCGCGAGGGCGGCGGGGGTGGCGCCCTCGATGCGGCCGGCCTGGCCGAGGCTCGCCGGCCGCGCGGCGAGGAATTTCGCCTTCAGTTCGTTGGAGAGGCCGGAGAGGCTGGCGTAGTCGAGATCGGCCGGAATCGTCGCCGCCTCGTTGCGGCGATAGCGCGCGACGTCCTCGTCCTGGCGGTCGAGATAGACGGCGTATTTGGCGTCGGCTTCGAGCCGGCGGGCGAGCTCGGGCTCGATCGCGGCGAGCTCCGGCCAGACGCGCGCCAGCGCGCGAAGCGTCAGATGCGGCTGGGCGGCGAGCTCGAACGCCGAGCGGCGAACGCCGTCCTGGTTGACCATGACGCCCGCGGCGGCGAGCGCCGTCGGCGAGGCGGTCAGGCCCTTCAGCAGCGCGCGGGCGGCGTCGAGCCGCGCCATGGCGCCGCGATGGACGGCGGCGCGCGCCGCGCCGACGCAGCCGAAGTCGGCGCCCTTGCCGGTCAGGCGCTCGTCGGCGTTGTCGGCGCGCAGCGACAGGCGATATTCGGCGCGCGAGGTGAACATGCGATAGGGCTCGCTGACGCCCTTGGTGACGAGGTCGTCGATCATCACGCCGAGATAGGACTCGGCGCGGTCGAAGACGGCCGGCCGGGCGCCGCCGGCGAATCGCGCGGCGTTGAGGCCGGCGACGAGGCCCTGCGCGGCGGCCTCCTCGTAGCCGGTCGTGCCGTTGATCTGTCCGGCCAGAAACAACCCCTCGAGGCGGCGCGTCGCCAGGGAGGCGTCGAGTTCGCGCGGATCGATGTAGTCGTACTCGATGGCGTAGCCGGGGCGCAGGATGCGCGCGCGCTCCAGGCCGGGGATGGTGGCGAGAAAGGCCGCCTGGACGTCTAGGGGCAGCGAAGTCGAAATGCCGTTGGGATAGACGGTCGCGTCGTCGAGGCCCTCCGGCTCGAGGAAGATCTGATGGCTTTCGCGGTCGGCGAAGCGGATCACCTTGTCCTCGATCGACGGGCAATAGCGCGGCCCGCGCCCCGAGATCGCGCCCGAGTAGACCGCGGTGCGATGGGCGTTGGCGCGCACGATGGCGTGGCCCGCCGCGTTGGTGCGGGTGATGTGGCAGGGAACCTGCGCCGTCGTGATCGCCGCCGTCAGGGCCGAGAACGGCTCGGGCGGATCGTCGCCGGGCTGGACCTCGAGGCCCGACCAGTCGATCGAAGCGCCGTCGAGTCGCGGCGGCGTCCCGGTCTTGAGGCGGCGGAGGACGAAGCCCGCGGCGTCCAAGCAGCGCGCGAGGTCGACCGACGGCGGGTCGCCGACGCGGCCGGCTGGGGTGCGCTGGTCGCCGAGATGAATGACGCCGCGCAGGAACGTGCCGGTGGTGACGACGACGGCGCCGCAGGAAAGGGCGCGTCCGTCGGCGAGCTCGACGCCGGCGACCGCGCCGCCCTCGACAATGAAGCGGCTCGCTTCGCCCTCGACGACCGTCAGGCCGGCGGTCTGAGCGATCAGCCGCTGCATCGCCAGGCGATAGAGCTTGCGGTCGGCCTGGGCGCGCGGACCCTGAACGGCGGGACCCTTGCGGCGATTGAGGACCCGGAACTGAATCCCGGCGGCGTCGGCGGCGCGCGCCATCAGCCCGTCGAGGGCGTCGATTTCACGCACGAGGTGGCCCTTGCCGAGGCCGCCGATCGCGGGGTTGCAGGACATCACGCCGATGGTGTCGCGCTTCTGCGTCACGAGCGCGGCGCGCGCGCCGAAGCGCGCCGCCGCCGCCGCGGCTTCGCAGCCGGCGTGGCCGCCGCCGATCACGATGACGTCATAAAGGCTCATTCCCGCCGTCTCGATTGTTTCACGTGAAACAGGCCTCATTTACCGACGCAAAGGCGCGAAAATATGTCGCCGAGCACGTCTTCGACGTCGATGCGCCCGGCGATGCGCTCCAGGGCGCGCGCCGCGAGGCGCAGGTCTTCGGCGACCAGCTCCAGCTCCAGGGCGCTCGGATCGAGCGCGCGCTCCAGCGCGCCAAGCGCATCGGCGAAGGCCGCGCGGTGCCGCTCCAGAGCGATCAACGCCGGCGCCGGTCCCGCCATTCGCTCTTCGGCGAGATCGGCGACGGCGTCAAGCAAGGGCTCGATCCCGGCGCCGGTCAGCGCGGAAATGCGGATCGACGCATCCGCCGGCCGTTGCAACGCCTCGCCCGCGGGCAGGCGGTCGACCTTGGTCAGGACGGCGATCGTCGGCCCGCCGCCGGGCGGCGGCGCGGCGATCGGGTCGGCCGCGTCGTTCAGCCAAAGCGTCAGGTCCGCTTCCGCGGCGCGCCGACGCGCGCGCGCGACGCCCTCGCGCTCGATCGGGTCGTCGCTTTCGCGAACGCCAGCGGTGTCGACGAGCGTCACCGGATAGCCCCTGAGGTCGAGCGACACTTCGACGACATCGCGCGTCGTGCCGGGGATCGACGAGACGATCGAGACGTCGCGCCGCGCCAGGGCGTTCATCAGCGTCGATTTGCCGACATTGGGCGGGCCGGCGATGACGACGTTGAAGCCCTCGCGCAGCCGCGCGCCCGCTTCCGCGCCGGCGAGCGCCGTGCGCACCCGCCGCGCCGCCTCGCCGGCGAGCGCACGCGCCGCATCGAGCGAAAGCGAGTCGGCGTCCTCGATGTCGGAAAAATCGATCTGCGCCTCCAGGATCGCCATCGCTTCGAGGAGCTTCGAACGAATGGCTTCCGTTTCGCGGCTGAGCGCGCCGCCGGCGAGGCGCAGGGCCTGGCGGCGCTGCGCCGCCGTCTCGGCCTCGACGAGATCGGCGATGCCCTCGACCTCGGAAAGACCGAGCTTGCCGTTCTCGAACGCGCGCCAGGCGAATTCGCCCGGCTCGGCCGGCCGCAGCCCGGGGATTTTCGCCAGCGCGCCGACGACCCCGGCGATCACCGCGCGTCCGCCCGTCACGTGCAGCTCGGCCATCTCCTCGCCGGTGAAGCTGCGCGGCGCGAGAAAGCGGACGACGAGCGCGCGATCGAGCGGCTCGCCGGTGGCCGGATCGCACAGCAGCCGCAACGTCGCGACCCGGTCGGGAAAACGCGCGCCCGGCGCCAGCGCCGCCAAGGCGCTCGCGCAGGCCGGCCCGGACAGGCGCAGCGCCGCGATCGCCGCCCGTCCGGCGCCGGAAGCGAGAGCGAATATGGTGTCGCGACGGGGAAAAATTGGAGACGTTCCGACCATGGCCCGACCGAATTCATCGCCCCGCCGGGCGCGGCGAGGCGATCGGCGACCTCTATAATGCAAGCAGCGGCTTGCGTCGCCGACGGATTGCGAGGCCCGCTTCGAACTCCCACGTTCGCGCGAGGCCCCAATCGAGGAGCGGCGCATGCTGGTGGACGGAAAATGGAGCTCGGATTGGCATCCGTTGCAGGGGACCGACGCGAAAGGCGGGTTCGTGCGGCAGGTGTCCGCGTTCCGAAACTGGATCACCCCGGACGGCCGACCGGGCCCGACCGGCGAGGGCGGCTTCGCCGCCGAGGCGGGCCGCTATCATCTCTATGTCGCGTTGACCTGCCCTTGGGCGTCGCGCGCGCTGATCGGCCGCAAGCTGAAGAAGCTCGACGAGGTCATTTCGGTCACGGTCGCCGAACCGACCCTCACGCCGCAGGGCTGGCGTTTCGGCGACTTCCCCGGCGCCGATCGCGACACGCTCAACGGCGCGACCTACGTGCACGAAATCTACTCCCGAGCCGATCCGCATTTCACCGGGCGGGCGACCGTGCCGGCGCTGTGGGACAAGAAGCGGCGCACGATCGTCAACAACGAGTCGGCCGACATCCTGCGCATGCTCAATTCCGGCTTCGGGCCGCTCGCCGACGCCTCGCTCGATCTCTATCCCGCCGATCTCGCCGGCGAAATCGACGCGCTCAACGAGCGCCTCTACCAGCGCCTCAACAACGGCGTCTATCGCGCCGGCTTCGCCATCACTCAGGCCGCCTACGAAGAGGCCTTCCACGAAGTCTTCGGCATGCTCGACGAAATGGCGGCGCGACTCGCCGATCGCCGCTACCTCTTCGGCGACCGGCTGACGGAAACCGACATCCGCGCCTTCGTTTCGCTGGCGCGCTTCGACGTCGCCTATGTCGGCCTGTTCAAGTGCAACAAGCGCCGCATCGTCGACTATCCCGCGCTCCAGGCCTACCTGATGCGGGTCCTGGACCTGCCGGGGGTGCGCGAGACCGTGTCCATCGCGCACATCAAGCGCGGCTATTATTCGATCCATAGCCTCAATCCCAACGGCGTCACGCCGCTCGGGCCGGACATTCCGGGATTGACCGACGGCGGCTGAAGGACGCTCCGCCCCGCCGCCTATTTGTAAGGCGGCGTGCAGACGACGTATTGATCGGCGACGACCTCGTGGTCGCCCTGCTTCTCCCGCTGGACATAGAGATAGCAGATGCTCAGCGCGCCGGTGCGGTAGTCGACGCGAAAGACGCCGCCTTCCTGCTCGTGCCGGGTCGCGACGAGCCCGTAATCGCCGGGCTCCTGTTTGGTCGCGCCGTCGCCGCTGCGATAGCAATTCGTGACGCCGAAGGCGCCGGGCTCGACATCGGTCTTGCCCGGATTATGCGCGAACTGGCAGGCGACGACGTCGCCCGTCAGTTTATCCAGTCGATAGACCAAGGAGAGATTGATCTGGGGCGCCGCGAGAAATTCGAATTGCGCCGCCGCCGCGCCGCCGGCGCTCAGGATCGCCAGGCCCGCCAGAATCGGTTTCGCACGTCGCATCGCTGCACCTCGGGGAATCAGCCGAATCACGCGAGCGCAATCTAAGCAGACCTGCGCCCGCTCGCCAACGCGAGCCCGCGATCCCTTGGTCCGACGACGTCGGGAGGGCCACGACTACTTCGCCGCGGGCGTGAACACGACGACGCTGAGTTGCGTCGCGCTCGCGTCGTCCGGCAGCGCCCCGATGACGATCGGGTTGCCGGCGGATTTCTCGTCCATTCCGCAGAAAGCGACGACGGACTCCGCCTTGGGTTTCTTCACGTTGATCGTCGCCGGCGGGCTGTCGATCCAACGCGCCGGCGCCGAGACGTCGATGGCGAACTCCATCGCGTCCAAGGCGCCGCCGCTCGCGAGCCGCGCCTGCAAGGCGGCGAGCGTTTGGGCGGAAAGGCAAAGATCGTCCTTGGCGTCGGCGATCGCGTCCCCGTCGCCCTTGCCGAGCCGGTATTCGGCCTTGATCGGCGCGAAGGTCACGCCGATGGACGTCATTTTGCCCGCCGGCAGCGCTTGGCGCCACGTCCGCGTGACGTTCAGCGCCCAATCGGCCGTCGCCGCCGCTCGAGGATCGGCGGGATCGCGCGGCGAGACGACGCCGAGCGCGGCCAGACGGTCGGCGGTCTCCGGCGCGAGGCCGGCGAGCGCCTTGTCGGCGGCGGCGCCGAAGGGGATCAGCGGAAGCTGGGCGCCCTTGACCTCCGCCAACCGATCCAAGCCGAGCGCGGCGACGCGAAGCTCCGCCGTCGTCGCGACCGGCGCGCCGTCGGCGGCCACCGCCAGCGCGACGGGGTTTTCCGGATCGTCGCCGGCGAGCGTCCAGGTTTCCTCGTTGTCCTGGCTGGCGCGCAATTCTGGCAGGACCACGCTCGCGGTCAGATCGAGATCGACGGCGCCCGCGTTCTTGAGAAAGTAGGAATAGACGATCTTGTCCGCGGCGACGTTCACATCGACGCTCTCGACCTGGAGATTGGCGTCCGAAGCGATTTGCATCGCGCCGACGGCGAGGGCCGTAGGGGTCGGCGCGCTCGCCGCGCCGTCCTGCGCGCCAGGCGCGGCTTGCGCGGCGAGCGCGGCCAGGAGCGGCAGGATCGACAAAGAGACGGCTCGGACGGCCGGCATGGGCGTTCTCCCGTTGCGCGCGGAGCTGGGTCGCGGGTGACGACCATGGGCGCGACGAATCCTCGGCCGGGCGAGCCGGTCGAGACCGCTTCCGTCAGGGACGGCGCTTCGGCGCCGGCGGTCCGACGACATGACGGCCGCCGCCGGGATGGACGGCGCGCACGAAATGGGTGACGTGAACGCCGCTGGCGCGGTGAACGACGAGGGGATGGAACGGGCCGGGGTGAGGATGGAGCGCGCCGAGGTGAGGAAGCGGGCCGCCGGGGTGACGATGGAAGCCGACGGGATGGGGAACGGCGATGTGCGGGGGATGAGGCGGGAGGCCGCCGAGATGTCGATGGTGACGCCAGCCGCGCCAGCCCTCGCCGCCGCCCCACCCCTCCCCGGCGCGGAACGCAAAGCCGACGATGTAGAATCCCGGGCCGTTCCAACCGTCTTCGTACCATTCGTAAGTCGCCCCGTTCCAGAGGTAGACGTCCGGTTCGCCGGCCGGGGGAGCGGACGCGACCGGCGCGCCGGCGCCGCCGCCGAACTTGATTTGCAGGCGCGCCCACGGCGCGTCGGTGGGAACGAGGCGCCAAAGCTGGCAGGCGGCGCCCGGGGCGTCCGATTGCGGCTCCAGCGTCAGCTCCGGGCCGCAATTCTTCGCCGCGAGGAACGCGCCGTTGTGCTTGAGCTGCAGACGCGACCAGCCGTCGCGGGCGGCAACGAACCGCCATAATTGGCACGAGCCGCCCTCATAGTCCGAGCCCGCATTGAGATCGACCGTATCGCCGCAATGGTTCGCGTCGAGATACCTGTCGTCGTGCTCGAGTTGCAGGCGCGACCAGCCGTCGCCGACCGGGACGAACCGCCACAACTGACAGGCGCCGTTGTCGGCGTTCGAGCTCGGATTGAGGTCGAGCGCATCGCCGCAATGGTTGACGTCGAGATAGTCGCCGCCCGGCGATTGGGCGGCCGCGGGCGGGGCCGCGATCGTCACAATGGCGTACGCCAAGGTCGCCGAAGCGACGCCGAGCATCGAAGTGGTTCGCAGTGAATCTCTTGGCAAGACACGCTCCCTTCGTTTGTGAACGACGTGGCGCGAAGCCCTCGGGCGGCGCCGTCCAAATCTCGAGGATGTCGCTGAAAACGCCGCCGTCCGGCGGGCGCGGCCGACGTCGGCGCGGCGACGAGACATAAACCGATCAGCGAGCGGATCGAACTCCCGTCTGCAGCCTAGTGATAAAGATACGAGTAGTAAAGCAAAGTCGAGGCCGCCATTGCGCTACAACGCCGCAGCGCGACCCGCGCCTCAATCGATCAGAATTTCCTTCGATTCGACCGTCGAATCTGGCTTCAGGCGATAGACCAACGGCACGCCGGTGGCGATCTCCACGGCGGGGATCGTCTGCGGCGTCAGGCGGTCGAGCACCATCACCAGCGCGCGCAGGCTGTTGCCGTGCGCCGAGACGAGGACGCGCTCGCCGCGCAACACGGCGGGCAGGATGGTTTGGCAGTAATAGGGAAGCGCGCGCGCCACGGTGTCCTTCAGGCTTTCGCCGCCGGGCGGCTGGACGTCGTAGCTGCGCCGCCACAGGCGAACCTGCTCCTCGCCCCATTTCTTGCGCGCGTCGTCCTTGTTGAGCCCGCACAGATCGCCGTAGTGGCGCTCGTTGAGCGCCTGGTCGCGCGATTCGGGCAGGCCCGTCTGGCCGAGCTCGGCGAGCGTCAGCGCCAGCGTGTGCTGGGCGCGGATCAGGACGGAGGTGAAAGCGACGTCGAAGACGAAGCCGCGTCTCTTCAGCCGCCGGCCGGCCTCCTTGGCCTCCTCGACGCCGAGCGGCGACAAGTCCACATCCCGCCAGCCGGTGAACAGGTTTTTCAGATTCCACTCGCTCTGGCCGTGGCGCAAGAGAACGAGCAGGCGGTCCGGCTGCGGCATGGGTTGCGTCTCCGGCGGAAAACTGCGCGTTAAAAGCATGATCCGGGGCCGGCGACAATCCTAAAAAGCGCGCCCTTTCTCGCGATGCGCGGCGGGCGCGAGCCCCGGCTGAACGGCGACGACTTCGCGGCGCACGATGCGGCGCACGCCGACCGGGCGATAGACCTGCTTGGTCGCCTCGACGATGTGCACGCCGGCGAACGGCAGGCCGATCGCCGCGCCCAGGCGCTCGATCGCCGGCGCGGAATTGACGAAGAACTTGCGCCGGAACGGCGGCGCGTACAGCGCCTCGCCCCAGAAGACCGGCGAGAACAGCGCCTCGCGCATCAAATCGCGCAATTGCCCCTTCGAATAGGGCTGGCCCTGGCCGAACGGCGTGCCGTCGACGCGCGCCCAGACGCCGCGCCGCGACGGCGCCACCACGATCAACCGCCCGCCCGGGTTGAGGACGCGCCAGACTTCCTCGAGCGCCGCGCCCGGATACTCCGCCATCTCCAGCGCGTGAACGACGAGGACGCGATCGATCGAGGCGTCGGGCAGGGGCAGCATGTCGGGGTCGACCAGCGCCGAGGCGGAGCGCCCGCTCGCCGGCCAGTTGACCACGCCCTGCTCGGCCGGCATGAAGGCGAGGACGCGTTGCGCCTCGTCGCGAAAGCGCTCGAGATAGGGTCCGCCGTAGCCCAGGGCGAGAATCGACAGGCGCGCGCAATTGTCCCAGCGCGCGCGCAGCACCCGCCCGATCAGCCGGCGCGAAACGTCGCCGAGCGGGGAGGAATAGAAGGCGACGAGATCGTTGACGTCGAGCGGCATGGACGGTTAGGCCTATCGGAGCCGAGCGAATTTGGACCAGTCCGCGCCGCGGCGCAAATGAAGTCCCGGCGGTTCGGCGCGCGCGAGGGATGGCCTGACATGACGACGCACATTCATCAGTTCCTCTGCCTCAAGGACAATTACGGCGTCCTCGTTCACGATTCGAGCTCGGGCGCGACGGCTTCGATCGACGCGCCCGACGCGGACGCCGTCATCGCCGCCGCCGCGGCGCGAGGCTGGCAGCTGACCGATCTTCTCGTCACCCATCACCATTTCGATCACGTCCAGGGCATTCCCGGGCTGCGCGCCCGCTTTCCCAAACTGCGCGTCGCCGGACCCGCCAAGGAAGCGGCGCGCATCGCGACGCTCGACACGCTGTTGAGCGAAGGCGATTACGCGCGGGTCGGCTCCCTCGCCGCCAAGGTTCTGGAGACGCCGGGCCACACCGCCGGTCATATCGTCTATTGGTTCGAGGACGACGAGATCGCGTTCACCGGCGACACGCTGTTTTCCCTCGGCTGCGGCCGCGTGTTCGAGGCGCCCTATTCGGTGATGTGGGATTCGCTGGTCAAACTGGCGTCGCTGCCGGGCGAAACCGAGGTCTATTGCGGCCACGAATACACCGAGGCCAATGCGCGCTTCGCCCTGACGATCGAGCCCGACAACGCCGTTCTGAAGAGCCGCGCCGCCGAGGTCGCGGCGTTGCGCGCGGCGGGCAAGCCGACCGTGCCGACGACCGTCGCCGCCGAACTGGCGGCCAATCCGTTCCTGCGCGCGGAATTGCCTGAAGTCCAGGCGGCGCTCGGTCTGGCCGGCGCCGATCCGGCCGCCGTATTCGCGGAGATTCGCGCCCGCAAGGATCGCTTCTGAGCGGCGCGCCTCTATCGGTCTTGGTTGCCGAAGCCTTAAACGTAAACTTCGCCTTAACCCATTCCCCGCATTGTCGGGGCGGCGGCGAGCGGGCCCGCGCGCTTCGGCCGCGCGCCCGACGACGCGCCGAACGGGGAACGGATCGCTTGCAAGACACCGAGACTGTTTCCGGTTGCGAGGCGCAGAAGCGCGATGCGTCGACCGCGGGGCCGCCGCGCGGCTTCGACCCGCGCTCCGTTCTTCGCTCCCTCAACGCGATCGTCTATGACTGGGACATCGCCAGCGACCGTTTGAGCTGGGGCGCGAACGTCGGGGAAACGCTCGCGGCCTTTTCGCCCGCTTCGCTGGCGACCGGCGCGGCCTTCGCCGAACTGGTGACGGCCGACTCGGAGTCTTCGCGGTTCCAGGCGATCAGCAACGCCTCGAGGCGCGACGAAGGGGAAGGCGCGCCCTACCACGTCCTCTATCGCCTCGCGCAGGCGGACCGCACGAGTTGCGCGGTGGAGGATTTCGGCCGCTGGTTCGCCGACGCGGCCGGTCGGCCGACGCGCGCGCACGGCGTGCTCAGGGTGTTGCAGCGAAACGAAGGGCCGCGATCGAGCGCCGCGCAAGCGACGTCGCGCGACCAAGAGGGCGCGTTCGCGAGCCGGCGCGCCTTCAACCAGGCGCTCGAATCGCGCTTCGCGCGCGCGCGCCCGGGCGACGCCAATTTCGCGGTTCTGATCGTCGGCGTCGAAAACCTCGCCGAACTCAATCGTCGGCATGGCTACGAAGCGGCGGACGAGGTGATCGCGGCGGTGGGTCGCCGTCTAAGGGCGAACGTGCGCTCCATCGACGAGGTCGCGCATTACGCGGGCGGCAAGTTCGCGGCGCTGCTGTCGGCGGGAGGGGCGGAGCAACTGGCGCTGGCCGCGCCGCGGCTGGCGCGCCGCGTCAACGCCGAGCTGTTCGAGACCGAGGCCGGCGCCGTGCAGGCGTCGATTCGCATCGGCGCGGCGCTGGCGCCCCGGCACGGCCGCAACGCCTGTCGCCTTCTCCAGCGCGCCGAAGAGGCTTACGAACAAGCCGCCGGCGAGGCGACGCGCTATGCGCTCTACGCGCCGGGCCAGGCGCTGAGCGAAGCGCAACGCCGCGAAGCCGCGATCGCCGACGAAATCGTTCGCGCGCTCAACCAACGCCGGATCGTGCTCGCCTACCAGCCCGTCGTCGCGACCAACGGGTCGGGCGCCGCGTTCCACGAAGCGCTGCTGCGCGTGCGGCAGGACGACGGCGGCCTCGTCGGTCCCGAGGTCCTGCTGCCGGTGGCGGAAAAAGTCGGGCTGATCACGCAGCTCGACCAGCGCGTGCTGGAGCTGGCGCTCGATCGTCTGGCGGCCGAACCCGAGCTGAGGGTCGCCGTCAACATTTCCGTCGCCACCTTGCGCGCCCCCGACTGGCTCGATCGCTTGAAGGCGGCGCTCGCGATCCGTCCGGGAACCGCCGAGCGGCTGATCGTGGAAATCGTCGAAACGCTCGCGATCGAGCCGATCGAGGAAGCCGAGCGGGTTCTCGGGCGCATGAAAGCGCTGGGGCTCGCCATCGCGATGGACGACTTCGGCGCCGGCCACACCTCGTTTCGCAATTTGCGGCGCCTCGGCATCGACATCGTCAAGATCGACGGCGCCTTCGTGCAGAACGTCGCGCGCTCTCTCGACGACCGCTTCTTCGTGCGCACCCTCGCCGGACTCGCCCGCCATCTGGGCATCCGAACCGTTGCGGAATGGGTGGAGGACGCCGAAGCGCGCCGGCTGCTCGGCGAGTGGGAGATCGACTATCTCCAGGGCCATTTCGTCGGCCGCCCGGAAATCTACGAGCCGCGCGTCGCCGAAGCGCGATCGGCCTAGCGCGGGGCGCGAGGGCGCTCAGCTCTTTTCGGTCAAGCTGTCGAGGCGCCGGCGCATCTCGGAGAGCTGCGTCCTCAATTCGTCGATGTCGGCGCTCGCCGCCGACGCCTCGGCCTTCTGGGGTTCGGCGGGCTTGGCCGCTCCGCCCGCGAACGGGGAAAAAAGGCCCAGGGCCTGGCTGAACGCCGCCAGGTTCTTTCGCGTCATCTCCTGGAGCGCGGCGAACGCGGCAGCCGAGAACGGGCCCTCGCCGAAGGCGCGGGTCGCCGCCTCGCGCATCGCCTGCTTCTCGCCGGTGAACTGGTCGATCGAGTATTCGAGATAGCTGGGCAGCAGCGCCTGCACGCTGTCGCCGTAGAAGCGGATCAACTGACGTAAGAAGGTGATGGGCAACAGCGATTGGCCCTCGATTCCTTCCTGCTCGAAGATGATCTGCGCAAGAACCGAGCGGGTGATCTCTTCGTTGGTCTTGGCGTCGTAGACGACGAAATCTTCGCCGTTCTTCACCATTTTGGCCAAATCGGCGAGGGTGACATAGGCGCTGGAGGCGGTGTTGTAGAGACGGCGGTTCGCGTATTTCTTGATTGTGATCGGTGTGGTTGGATTCGCCATCGTTCTGCCATCTCGACTCTACGCTCGCCCTTGTCGAGCCTATGCAAGATAGGCTCTTTTTCGCCGCCTCGGAACAGTTTTTTGCATCGCGGCAATCGGCGCGCGCGGATTTTTCGTCGTCCGGGGGCGCAATTTCGGCGAAATCCGCCCGAGGCCGCGTCGCCGCCGGGCTTTTCATTCCTTTGGAGACTGGCGCCGGCGGGCGCCGTTCGTGTAGAAGAAGCGCGAAGCAAACGGCGTCGACGCCAATTTCGGCGCGTTCGCGTTTTTGTGAGGGAGCATGCCATGCCGGGACCCGAAATCGTCATCGCCAGCGCGAAGAGAACCGCCGTCGGTTCGTTCAACGGCGCCTTCGCCAACACTCCCGCCCACGAATTGGGCGCGGCGGCGGTCAAAGCGGCGCTCGACGCCGCGCGCGTCGACGCGGCGGAAGTCGACGAAGTCATACTCGGGCAAATTCTCACCGGCGCGCAGGGCCAGAATCCGGCGCGCCAGGCCGCGATGAAAGCCGGCGTTCCCCAGGAGAAAACCGCTTTCGGCCTCAACCAATTGTGCGGCAGCGGCCTGCGCGCCGTCGCGCTGGCCTTACAGCAGATCGCCAACGGCGACGCCGCGATCGTCGTCGCCGGCGGCCAGGAATCGATGTCGCAGGCGCCTCACGCCGCGCACCTGCGCAATGGCGTCAAGATGGGCGAAATGAAGTTTATCGACACGATGCTGAGCGACGGACTGTTCGACGTGTTCCACGGTTACCACATGGGCGTGACCGCCGAGAACGTCGCCGCCAAATGGCAGATCAGCCGCGAAGAGCAGGACCGCTTCGCCACCGGATCGCAGAACAAGGCCGAGGCGGCGCAAAAGGCCGGTCGGTTCAAGGACGAGATCGCGCCGTTCACGGTTTCGACGCGCAAGGGCGACATCGTCGTCGCCGCCGACGAATTCATCCGTGCGGGCACGACCTATGAAGCGCTCGCCAAGCTCCGCCCCGCCTTCGCCAAGGACGGCACGGTCACGGCGGGCAACGCCTCCGGCATCAACGACGGCGCCGCCGCGCTGGTCGTCATGACCGCCGCCGAGGCCAAGCGCCGCAATCTGACTCCGCTCGCCCGGATCGCCTCGTGGGCGACGGCGGGCGTCGACCCGGCGATCATGGGCAGCGGGCCGATCCCGGCTTCGCGCAAGGCGCTGGCGCGCGCCGGCTGGACGGTCAAGGACCTCGATCTCATCGAGGCCAACGAAGCCTTCGCCGCGCAGGCGCTGGCGGTGAACAAGGACTTGGGCTGGGACCCGGCCATCGTCAACGTCAACGGCGGCGCGATCGCCATCGGCCACCCCATCGGCGCCTCGGGCGCGCGCATTCTGGTGACGCTGCTGCACGAAATGGCGCGTCGCAACGCCAAGAAGGGCCTGGCGACGCTGTGCATCGGCGGCGGCATGGGCATCGCGCTGACGGTCGAGCGCTGAGCCGAGCACAGCCGCCGCGGCGAGGAGAGGATAGGAAAAGGGGGCGCCGTCCGGCCGGGCGGCGCTCGCGGGCGAGCGCGCCATCAAAGGGAGGGTCGCATGGGTAAAGTCGCAGTCGTCACCGGAGGCACGCGCGGCATCGGCGCCGCCATTTCCAAGGCGCTCGCTGCGGCCGGCTACAGCGTCGCGGCGACCTACCACGGCAACGACGAGGCGGCGGCCAAGTTCAAGGCCGAGACCGGCGTCAACGTCTACAAGTGGGACGTCGCCAGCTTCGAGGCCTGCTCGGCGGGGCTCGCCCAGGTGGCCAAGGACCTCGGTCCGGTCGAGATTCTCGTCAACAACGCCGGCGTCACCAAGGACGGCATGTTCCACAAGATGACGCCCGAGCAATGGTACGGCGTCATCAACACCAACCTCAACTCGCTGTTCAACATGTGCCGCCCGGTCATCGAAGGCATGCGCGAGCGCGGCTTCGGCCGCATCGTCAACATCTCCTCGATCAACGGCCAGAAGGGCCAGATGGGGCAGGTCAATTATTCCGCCTCGAAAGCGGGCGACCTCGGCTTCACCAAGGCGCTCGCCCAGGAGAACGCCAACAAGGGCGTCACGGTGAACGCCATCTGCCCCGGCTACATCGCCACCGAAATGGTGATGGCGGTGCCCAAAGAGGTGCTGGAGAAGGCGATCCTGCCGCAGATCCCGGTGCGCCGCCTCGGCCAGCCCGAGGAAATCGCCCGCTGCGTGCTGTTCCTCGCCTCGGACGAGGCTGGGTTCATCACCGGCTCGACGCTGAGCGCCAACGGCGGGCAGTACATGGCGTGAGGGCGCTCGCCTGTCGGGCGTCGTCGGGCGGAAATCGAATAAGGGCAAGTTCGGGCGCCCCCTTCCCCCCTTGCGGGGGAAGGTGGCCCGACGAAGTCGGGTCGGATGAGGGGGCGCGCCGCAAGGCGCGTTGCTTTGGCGTGGCGGGAGTTCGCTGATTTATACTATATGAACCGTCGCGAAACGTGGATATGCTGACAAGCGCGCCTTGCGGCGCCCCCTCATCCGGCCGGCTCCGCCGGCCACCTTCCCCCGCGAGGGGGGAAGGGGCGCGCGACCTCGACAGCCTTCCGGCTTCGGAAAAGACGCTTCCATGAGGTCGACGGCGCTCCCTGCCGAACGAGCGAGACAAAAAGGGAAACGAGCGCCTGTCGCCGTAATTCCCAGGGCGACGCGCTGTCACTCAATTAGCGTGTCTCATCCGAGGGGTGCAGTCCAGTATCCTGTCTCCGTAAAGTCCCCGTAAAGCCTACAATTCTACCGTTGATTCGAAAGAATGACTCTGATATTAGAACGGTAAGACCATGAGATAACGCTCGCGGCGTTGTTATGGCCTTGCGCTGTGGCGCGCGCGACTCGCGTTTTGGAACTCCGAAAATCTCGATGCCCGGGAGGGAGATCTTGCGTAGGCTTTTGAGCGCGGCAGCGGCGGCGATCGTGCTTTGCGCGGGCGCGGCGCATGCGGACGACAAGAACGTCAAGATCGGCGTGCTGACCGATATGTCCAGCGTCTATTCGGACCAGACCGGTCCCGGTTCGGTGGTCGCCGCTCAAATGGCGGTCGAGGACAGCGACCTCAACGCCAAGGGCTGGAAGATCGAGGTCGTGTCCGCCGACCATCTCAACAAGCCCGATGTCGGCGCGGGCATCGCGCGCAAATGGTTCGACGAGGACAAGGTCGACGTGATCGCCGATGCGCCCAATTCGGGCGTCGCGCTCGCGGTCGCGGCGATCGCCAAAGACAAGAACCGCGTTTTGCTCGATTCCGGAGCCGCAAGCACAGCGCTAACGAACGAGGCCTGCACGCCCAACACGGTGCAATGGACCTACGACACCTATATGCTCGCCCATGGCACAGCCACGCCGGTTGTCAAGGAGGGCGGCGACAGCTGGTTCTTCGTCACCGCCGATTATGTGTTCGGCAAGACGCTGCAGGCCGAAACGAGCGCAGTCGTCGCGGCGAACGGCGGCAAGGTGGTCGGCAGCGTCAAGGCGCCGCTCGACACCGCCGACTTCTCCTCGTTCTTGCTGCAGGCGCAGGCTTCCAAGGCCAAGGTGATCGGCCTCGCCAACGCCGGCGGCGACACCATCAATGCGATCAAGCAGGCTCATGAATTCGGCCTCATCGAAGGCGGGCAGAAGATCGCGCCGCTGCTGTTCGAGATCGTGGATGTGCCGGCGCTCGGGCTGGAGACGGCGCAGGGGCTGCTGTTCACGGTGGCGTTCTACTGGGACATGAACGAGGGCGCGCGCGCCTTTTCGAGGCGCTTCCAGGAGCGGTCGCCCAACCACCTCATGCCCACGATGATCCATGCCGGCGTCTACGCCGCCGTGCAGCATTATCTGAAGGTGCTCGAGACCTCGGGCGGCAATTCGCACGACGGCGCGGCGATCGTCGCCAGGATGAAGGCGACGCCGACCGACGACGCGTTGTTCGGCAAGGGCGTCATCCGCGAGGACGGGCGCAAGATCCACAATGCTTACCTGTACGAGGTCAAGAAGCCGTCCGAATCGAAGTACCCCTGGGACGACTTCAAGCTGGTGGCGACGATTCCCGCCGAGGAAGCGTTTAAGCCGCTTTCGACGAGCACGTGCCCGCTCGTGAAGAAATGAACGTAAATTTACCCGGCAAGGCCGCACATGCGACAAGAGAGCGGTTGACCGCTCGTTTGTCGGAATTACGGAATTAGAATTACGGAATTCAATTACAATTCAATCGGGACAGAATTACAGAATTCAGAATTCACAAATTCCCAAATTCAAATTACGTATTACGGGGGAATTACGAATTACGGGGACAAATTACAGTAATTACGGGGACAGGATACGAATTGCATTATTTCGTTTACTCAACCCCTCGCTGGGTCGGCGTCCGCTGGCGGGCGAGGGCCTCGCCGCGCGCCGGCGCGGCGGAAAATCGTCACGCAAGTCACTGGAAAGAAACCATCGCGCCCGAAAACGGCGGCGCCCTCGGTCGACTTGGCCGCCGCCTCCGCCGCGATGCGCTTACCGCGCTCCACGCCCCGAGCGCCGCGAAGCGAATCATGCGGCCCCCGCGTCGGCGCCCGCGGCCGGCCGCACGCCCCGCGTCGTCGCCGCCTCAAATCAACCCTGCTCCGGCGCGCCGCGAGCGCTCGTCGAACGCGCGCTCGACATGCGCGACGACGTCGCCGATGATGCCGTTGATGGCGAAATCCTTCGGAGTGTAGACCGCCGCTACCCCCTCCGCGCGCAGCCTCGCCGCGTCGTCTGGCGGGATGATGCCGCCGACGACCACCGGCACGTGGCCGAGGCCCGCCGCCCGCATCAGCGCCAGAACCTCGTGCGTCATCGCCAGGTGCGATCCCGACAGGATCGACAGGCCGACGCAATCGACCCCGTTTTTGGCGCGCTCGACGATCTCCTGCGCGGTGAGCCGAATGCCGTCGTAGACGACGTCCATGCCGGCGTCGGTGGCGCGCACCGCGATCTGTTCGGCGCCGTTGGAATGGCCGTCTAGGCCGGGCTTGCCGACCAGGAACTTCAAGCGGTGGCCAAGCTTCAGGGAGACGCGCTCGACCTCGCCGCGCAGCGGGTCGAGATCGCTTTGGCTTTGACGCGCCCGCGGGCTGACGCCGGTCGGCGCGCGGTATTCGCCGAATTCGGCCCGCAGCGCCGCGCCCCATTCGCCGGTGGTCGCGCCCGCCTTGGCCGCCTCGATCGAGGCCGGCATGATGTTGGCGCCGCCCTTGGCCGCGGCGCGCAAGCTTTTCAGCGCCGCAGTCACGCGCGCCTCGTCGCGCGTCGCGCGCCAGGCCTTCAGGCGCGCCACCTGTTCGGCCTCGACCTCGGGCGACAGCGTCAGGATCGCGCTTGTCCCCGCCGTCAGCGGCGAGGGCTCGCTCGAAGTGAAGCAATTGACGCCGACGACGCGCTGCTCGCCGCGCTCGATTCGCTCCAGGCGGCGGGTGTTGGATTCGACCAGCTTGCGCTTCATCTCGCCCGATTCGATCGCTGCGATCGCCCCGCCCATCGCGTCGATCGCGGCGAGCTCGGCCTTCGCCTCGCGTTTCAGTTCGGCGACGCGCGCGTCGATGACGGCGCTGCCGTCGAATATGTCGCCGTATTCGAGAAGGTCGGTCTCGAACGCCATGATCTGCTGCAAGCGCAGCGACCATTGCTGGTCGAAGGCGCGCGGCAGGCCGAGCGCCTCGTTCCACGCCGGCAGTTGCACGGCGCGCGCGCGCGCGTTCTTGGAGAGCACCACCGACAGCATCTCGATGAGAATGCGGTAGGCGTTGTTCTCCGGCTGCTGCTCGGTCAGCCCCAGGGAATTGACCTGGACGCCATAGCGGAAGCGGCGCTTGGCGGGATCGGCTATCGAATAGCGCTCGCGCGCGATCTCGTCCCACAGCTCGGCGAAGGCGCGCATCTTCGCCAGCTCGGTGACGAAGCGCATGCCGGCGTTGACGAAGAACGACAGGCCGCCGACGACGTCGGCGAACCGGGCCGCGTCGACCTCGCCCGATTCGCGCACCCGGTCGAGGACGGCGATCGCGGTGGCCAGGGCGTAGCTCAGCTCCTGCACCGGCGTCGCGCCCGCCTCTTGCAGATGATAGGAGCAGACGTTCATCGGGTTCCACTTCGGCGTCTCGCGGGCGCTGAAGAGGATCAGATCCTTGGTCAGGCGTAAGGACGGGCCGGGCGGGAAGACATACGAGCCGCGGGAAAGGTACTCCTTGACGATGTCGTTCTGGGTGGTGCCGGTCAGCGCTTGGCGCGGCGCGCCCTGCTCGTCGGCCACAGCGACGTACAGCGCCATCAGCCAGGGCGCCGTGGCGTTGATCGTCATCGAGGTGTTCATCGAGGCGAGCGGGATGCCCTCGAAGAGGGCGCGCATGTCGCCCATATGGGATATCGCTACGCCGACTTTGCCGACTTCGCCGCGGGCGAGCGGGTGGTCGCTGTCGTAGCCGGTCTGGGTCGGCAGATCGAAGGCGATGGAGAGGCCGGTCTGGCCCTTGGCGAGGTTGGCGCGATAGAGGCGATTGGATTCGAGCGCGGTCGAATGGCCGGCGTAGGTGCGGAAAATCCATGGCTTGTCGCGCTTCGCCGCCGTCTCCGAATCGCCGCCCGCCTGCATTTTCGCGCCGTCTCCGTCTCGCCGAATACTGCGTTGTGCAGAGCACAATCGCAGAAAATCGCCGGCTGGGCTAGCGGGGTCGGCGAGCGCCGGAGGCCGCCCCTCATTCCACCAGATCCCAATAGGGTCGCGGGCCGAAGCAGCCGGCGAGGAAATCGACGAAGGCGCGCACTTTCGGCGACAGGCGCCGCGAGGTCGGGTAAACGGCGCTCATCGCCAGATGCTGCGAAATGAATTCGTCCAACATCGTCACCAGCGTCCCGGCTTGCAGGTCGCCGCCCACGATGAACGTCGGCAGATTGGCGAGCCCCTGGCCCTTCAGGGCCGCCACCCTCAGCGCGTCGCCGTTGTTGGCGCTGAGGCGCCCTTTGACCGCGACGGGCCAAAACCTTCCGTCCGGCGCGGTGAATTGCCATTCCTGCGATAAGGCGATGTTGCTGTTGCAGAGGCACTCGTGGCCCTTCAGCTCGTCGGGCGAGCGGGGAAAGCCCCGCGCCTCGAAATAGGCCGGGCTCGCGCACACGACGCGTCGGATGGGCGCGAGCTTGCGGGCGACGAGGCTCGAATCCTCCAGCGCGCCGATGCGCACCGCAACGTCGAAACCCTCGTCGACCAGATCGACGAACCGGTCGCTCATGGCGAGGTCCACCGCGACCTCGGGAAAGCGAGCCAGAAAATCCGGCAGCGCCGGCGCGAGATGGAGGAAACCGAAACTCATCGGCGCGCTGACGCGCAGCTGCCCGCGCGGCGCCGCCTGCAAGTGGCTGACCGCGAGGTTGGCTTCCTCGAGGTCGGCCAGAATGCGCGTCGCGCGCTCGAAATAGCCGCGGCCCGCCTCGGTCAGGGTCAGCGACCGCGTCGTGCGCTGAAACAAGCGGACGCCGAGTTCCGTTTCCAGGGCGCTGACGTTGCGGCTGACGGCGGATTTGGACGAGCGAAGGCGCCGGGCGGCCTCGGAAAACGACTGGGCTTCCGCCACGCGGACAAAGGCCTCGATGGCGGTCAGGCGATCCATATTGTTGCCCCGTCAGCAACAGTGTTGTTCGCCATATGTGGATTGTCCCGCCGGCCGCCGCAAGCTAAATCCTCGCCACAAGCCGGCGAGGAAGTCGCCCGGCGCTTTTTCGCCAAGAGGTGTTCCATGTCCCTTGCAACCTATCCCGCCGCCAAGCCGGTCTTTCCCGCCTTCGGAACGATCGCCAAAGCGCTTTCGCCGTTCGCCGACCCCCTGGTGCGCGTCACCGCGGGACTCCTGCTCATTCCCCATGGCGCGCAGAAGCTGTTCGGCTGGTTCGGCGGCTACGGCGTCGAAGCGACCGGGCAATTCTTCGCCGCCAAGCTCGGCCTTCCCGCCTCCCTCGCCCTGCTCGCCGGTCTGATCGAGTTCTTCGGCGGGCTGATGCTGGCGGCGGGGTTCCTGACGCGCCCGGTGGCCGCGCTCGTGTTCGGCGTCATGGCGGTGGCCGTCGTGCAGGTGCACCTCCCCATCGGGTTCTTCTGGACGGCGGGCGGCTACGAATATCCGCTGTTCTGGGGCGTCGTCGCGCTTTCCCTAGTCGTTCGCGGCGGCGGGCGTTATTCGCTGGACGCTCTCATCGGGCGAGAAATCTAATCAACGGGCCGGGGGGGCGCGGCGCGCGCCGCCCCCGCCACGAGAGGCTCCCAAGACCAAAAACGTCCCCCCCCCGCCAACACGCGGGGACGAGAAACACCGGTGGGGGGCTATCCCCCAAAACAATTAATTAGC
>JBEKLU010000025.1:0-46648 GCA_050010035.1 Roseiarcus sp. | reverse complement strand
AGACGGCCACCGGAATGCGACAGGATGGTGCGCCGCCAGCGCTCGGCACCGACCAAAATCAACCCATCAAACCAGTGCATCCACTACATATAGACGAGCCTGGGACAACGGGATAAGCCACCACGCGCCGGGTTGACGACGACATTGACTTATAACAACAGCAACCAGCTAACCAAAGTCACCGGCCCGTTCGGTGCCGTGATGAGTTTTACATATAACGACAGCAATCAAGTCGCGACGATGACCGCGCCGGACGGCGGGGTCTATACTTATACCTATTCCATTTATGCCATAAAATACCTTCTTTCCGTCACCTATCCCGATAATACCGTGCGATCCTATCAGTATGGAGACCAGTTTTATCCTTATGCGTTGACCGGGATTGTCGATGAGAACGGCAATCTCTTTGCGAGCTGGACTTACGATTATGAGGGGCACGCCACATCCAGCCAACACGCAGGCGGCGCAGACTTGACCACTGTTTCTTACGGCATTAACGCCTCGACGGTGACTGATGCCAATGGCAACTCGCATACTTATAATCTTCAGACCATATTCGGCGTCCCCAAGCCTGTTAGCGAAACCGGCGCTCCCCTCCCGTCTCTGGGCGGCGATGCGTTCAGTTATGACGCCAACGGCTTCCTTGCCGGGATGACCAACTATGACGGCAACATCACGACCTACACACACGATACGCGCGGCGATCAGTTGTCGCGCACTGAGGCGTATGGCACGGCGCTGGCGCGGACGACCAGCACGACGTGGCTCTCGACCTTCCATCTGCCGAGCCAGATTGTTGAACCTACGGGCCGCACAACTACTTTCACCTATGACGCGCACGGCAACATCCTGACCAAAACCGTAGCGTCCGGCACCGAAACGCGCGTCTGGACTTATACCTATAACACGGCGGGGCAGGTGCTGACGGCCAAAGACCCGCTCGGCCATGTGACCACTTACACCTATGACGCCTACGGCAATATCGCGACCGCGACGGATGCGTTGGGGCATAAAACCAGCTTTACCGCATACGACAATGCCGGACGCTTGCTGTCGTTCAAAGACCCGAACGGCCTTGTCACCACTTTGACCTATGACGCGCGTGGCCGCTTGCTGGCGCGCGCCGAGGGCGCGGAGGTGACCAGCTTCGCCTACGACGCCGCCGGAAACCGCATCAAACTCACGAGGCCGGACGGTTCATACATCACCTATGTCTACGACGCCGCGCACCGCTTGACGCAAGAGGTTGATGCGCTGAACGACCAGATGGGCTTTACGCTCGACGGCAACAGCAACCGCACCAATGTGTCGCTGTACGACCCTTCGGCGAACCTGACGCAAACGCGGTCTTTCGGCTATGACTGGGTTAATCGCCTGATACAGGAAACGGGAGCGCAGGGTCAGCAGACCACCTACACCTACGACCCCGAAGGCAACCTGACGGGCGTCAGCGATCCGTTGAGCCACAACACCGCGTTCGCCTATGACGCGCTGAATCGCCGGGTGCAGACGACAGACGCCGAAGGTGGCCTCACCAAATTCGCCTACGACCCGCTCAACCGCCTGACCGGCGAGACCGACCCGCGCAATCTGGCGACGAGTTACGCCTATGACGGCCTCGACGACCAGACCGGCATCGCCAGCCCCGATACCGGCACGACTGCAAAGACCTATGACGCCACCGGAAACGTCCTGACTTCGACCGACGCGCGGGGCAAAAAGACGAGCTATAGCTATGACGCTCTGAACCGAGTGACCAAGGCCGCCTATGCCGACGGCACCTCGGCCACCTATGCCTATGACCAAGGCACGAACGGCATCGGCCACCTGACCACGCTGACCGACGCGGCGGGGACGACGACATGGGCGTATGACCAGCACGGACGCGTAACAGCCAAGACCCAGAAGACGGGCAACGTCACCCTGACCACGCGCTACGCCTATGACGCCTATGGACGATTGGGCGACATCACCTATCCCTCCGGCAAAGTGGTGCAACTGACCTACGACGCGGCGGGGCATATCAACGGGCTGGCGGATAACGGAGCGTGGATTGTGTCCGGCGTCACCTACCGCCCATTTGGCCCCGCAAACTCATGGCGCGAGGGCGACGGCGCGGCGTTCATCCGCGCGTTCGACACTGACGGGCGCATTGCGGCGATAGCGCTGGGAGCGACCGCGCACGACCCGGCGACCGTTACGCAAACCTTCACCTACGACCTCGCCAGCCGCATCACGGGCATGACGGAGACCAACCAGCCCGGACAGGCTTTCGGCTATGACGCGCTCGACCGATTGACAGGTGTTGCCAAAGGCACCGGCAAAACAGCCCAAACAACCGCCTATGCCTACGACCTCGATGGCAACAGGGTCAGCGAAATAGTTGCGGGAGAAAAAGCGGAAACCACGGCCTATGGGTACGCCGCCACCAGCAACCGGCTGTTGCAGACAGTACGAACCCACGAACATGATACGCAGAAGGCCGCCCTGGCCTACGACGCCGACGGGAACCTTCTGTCGGACGACGCTCACGAATGGACGTATGACGCCAAAGGCCGCATGGCGAGCGTGGCTCCGGCCAACAATGCGGCTGTCGGAGAGTTGGGCGGTTTCGGCGGCGGCGAACAGCCCGCAGCCATGCAAACGACCGACTACGCCGTCAACGGTCTCGGCCAGCGCGTGGCGAAGCACAGGGATTCAGGGCGGTCGGAAACCGGAACCACTTACGTTTACGACAATGCCGGACACGTCCTCGGCGAGTACGATGCCCAAGGCCACGTTCTCGAAGAAACCGTGTATCTCGGCGATCTGCCCGTTGCGATTCTGAATGGGCAGGACAAAGGCTTTGACCGGGATTACAGCGCGGTTCTCTACATCGCCTCCGATCAACTCGGCGCGCCGCACCTCATCACCAACGCGCAGGGTCACGAAGTCTGGTCTTGGCACCATGACCCGTTTGGCCAAGGCACAACGCTCTCCACTGTCGCGCAGGCCGACTTGATCCATTACGACCAGAGGTTCCCGGGGCAGGTGTTCGATGAGGAGTCCAACCTAAACAACAATGGATTCAGGGATTACAACCCCGCCACTGGGCGGTACGTTCAGTCTGATCCGATTGGTTTGCTGGCTGGCGTCAATACCTATGGGTATGTCGGAGCGAATCCGATCACTTATTCGGATAGGAAGGGAGAAGGCCCAGAATTTTTATTACCGGTACTTGTCGGGATGGGGGCTATTATACTAAATCAAACTTCGTACTTCATATGGGCGATTACTCCGCCAAAAGCTCCTAATACAGTTCCACCACCTCCTACGCCAACTTCCGCTAATATGTGTAACGCAGTAAATCCGTATGGAACAACAATGGGTTCGAATGGTACTTTTGTCTATAGTGGATCGCCAAGAATGGGGTCGGGTGAATCTCCAGAACAACCTGAGGATTTGCCAGAAATGCCTCAAAACCCCACAGTTCCAAGTTGGACGGGTGGGGGAATGTCATATCCAATCTCTGGGCGGTGATTGAGCAAAATCAGACTCTGAGTGAAAAACAGGACATGTACCAGCCAAGAAAGAGGGCAAAATGTCGATGAAGTTGACTTATAGAACGATAAGGGTTCTGGGGTACATGTCCATTGCTCTGGGAACCATGAATACAGCTCTCGATTATTATCATGGATTATCGGACACATCACATACCTACGATCCAGGAGTCGGCTTGGGCAACGAAGCCATTGTACTTATAGGCGTCATTGCATTAGTAATTTCTCAATGTCTCAAAATCATAGAGGGGCGTTTAAGTAAACTCGAAAGTTCCACTAGATAGTGAGAGTCTCGAATAATAATCGCTACAGAGAATAAAAATCGGTTCGCTCCTTTTTAAGATGGCTGTGCGGCTCGGCGGGATTGTGCGCTGCTTCGAACGACGCCGCAGGATCGATGGGCTGACGGAATGTTTTCGTCCGGCAACCGGTGCGAGGCGATCCCGACCGTCCGATCGCCGCGCGCAGCCTCCGTGACGCCGAGCGCGCCCCTTGCCGTTCTTTCCTTCGAGGCGTGACTCATGCCGCGCGGAGTTCGCACGTTCGCCTTCGTCGGAGTGCTTGGCCTTCGCGAACTTGCCGATCGACCGTGCCCCTTTCCGCACGGGCCGCCGAGTGGACCTCGATAACGCGCGCCCTACGACGCACTCCGGCGCTTCGGGGTTTCGGCCCTGCGGGCCTTCAGTCTTTGACCGCAAACCGGGTATCCCCGCCTTTCGGTCCCCCGGAACAAGAGTCCGGGGTCCCTGCCAAGGCGGGTGATCCCCCTCCCGGTTCGCGCCCCGCCGCTGCCGAAGCCTCGCGTCGTTGCCGGTCGCTATCGAGGCCCCAAACCGGCGGCCTCACAACGCGAAAGGACACGATCATGATCATCGGCAACTTCACCTACAACAAGGCCAAGGACACCTACGCCGGCGAAATCAAGACGCTCACCCTGCTGCGCGGCAAGGTCGCGTTCCGCCCGGCGGAAAGCAAGAACGGCAAGGGTCCGCAGTACCGCGTCGTCATCGAGGGCACGCCCGGCGCGGTCGAACTCGGAGCCGCCTGGCGGCGCACCAGCGAGGCCGGACGCGAATTCCTGTCCGTCAGCCTCGACGACCCGGCCCTGGGCCGTCCGCTCAGCGCGGCGTTGATGCCGTCCGAGGACGGCGCGGGCGCGATCCTGATCTGGTCGCGTCCCGCCGCCAAGCGCGACGCGCCGGCGAGCTGACATCGATCCGGCACCGGCCGTGCGGCCGGTGCCGCTTTCTCGCATCAGTCGCTCTTCCGCCGTGCTCGGCTTTCGCCGAAGCCTCGTCGCGCGTGCGGCGCTGCGCCGCCGCGCGCGACACAGCGCCCGCGGCGCGAACTTTAGCGTTCGCGCGCGCCGCCATCGCCGTCTCGCGACCGCCGCTGCGGCGCAAGATCAGGATACATCTCATAGAAAATGCCGAGCGTGCCGCGCGCCTTGTGAGTCTCATAGAGCTGCGCGCGAAGAACTGCCGCCCGCTCTTCGGCCGTCAGTGACTCAAGAAAGGTCGGACGGCGTTGCTGCTCCCGCTCCATGTCTCGGCCTCCGGCTCCGGAATTGCGGCTCATGGGGCACCGCAAAATGGGTGCAACCTATCGCACGGCAGGCGTTCCGATGCGATGCGGAGAGGCGGCGATTGCCAGGGTTTGCAAGACATTCGCCGTCTTCGCGGCGACGAAGAGATTATGCTCGCGTCATGCGCACGCATGTACGGCTCGCCCGCCCGCAAAGACGCGCGCAGACCGCGCGCCAAGTCGCTCGGCCTGTCGCGACGCCGCGAACCGTCGCGAGATCGCACGCGCCGGTTCCCTACCGGGATCGTCCGGCACCCGCGTTCCCGTCCTCGTCCTGGGAGGGGTTCCAGCCGGACCCTTATGTCGACTATGGCCGCTTCCTCACGCCCGAGGGCGGCGTCCTCATCGTCTACAAGGACCTCGATCTGCGCCTTCGCCACACGCTCTGGCGCGTATTCGCGTGGACGACATCGACCGGGTTCGAAGGTTGGTATTTGCTCTACCATTCGCCGGTTCACGCCGTGTGGCTCAACATCGCCTGCCTGCTCGCCATGGCGATCGTCAACTGGCTGATCGTCAGAAAGCCGGTCGAGGTCTATCGCACGATCGAGATCAGGCCGGATTGCTTGATCATCGAGGGCGCCGACGTTTTCTGGCGACGAAACATGGCAACCGGCTGGCCCTCGTTCCGTCCCGACGAGGAAGGCAATCAAGTCCTGTGCGGCGTCTACGGCACGCGCTTCGTCGAGTATCTGACCGTGCGCCGCTTCGACGAACTGGACCGCATGCCGGAGGTGTTCGCGTCGCATTTGCAGGATGCGATGCGGCAGCTCTGGACCAGGCCTCTGTGAATTCCCCATGGTTCCGAGGAAGGGATTCCAAACACGCCGAGCCTTGTGATGAAACGACCTAGCCAACAACATAGCGAGCGCGTATTCTCGCCAGCGGTAATAGCAGGCGACGTATATGCAAACCCCCTATGTTCCACATACCTTCGGCGAGGAGGTACGCCGCAAGCTCGGAAGTCGTCGAGGTTGGCTCACCGCAGGCGTCGCGTCGTCTATCCCCTGGCCTTCTTCCGACGTCTGCATCCATTATGCCGGTGACGACTATTTTCTTCGTGGGTCCGAAAGAGAGGAAAAGCCATCGCCTCCAGGGATCTCCATCGCGTGCGATCAACGCGGTTCGGACGAAGCGATAGCAAAGGTCTACCGATTTACGTCTATTCTAAGCTGGTTTTTGGGCGGGTATGTGGATGTATCGGGGTATATATGGGGAAGCCATCCATTCCTATATGGGAATCCCAGAACTGTTTATTCGTCGCTAGGAATTGCAGGTACGAAATCATTTAACTGCAACCATATGCCAATAATCGAGCACGATCATATTCGTAAAGCCCTTGCGTTCTGGCGCGAGGGGAGGAGACTGATCTCGGTACACGATAGTTATGCGTTTCTCAGCTTTTACAAGGTTATTGAATCTCAATTCGAAGATGGAAAGAAAAAGGCAGACTGGATTTCGTCGAACATCGAAAGACTGACCGATCGAGCGGCCAAGCGTGTCGCGGAGTTGCGCGCTTCAGGGATAGATGTGAGCCGACATCTGTTCGACAGTGGCCGCTGCGCAGTGGCGCACGCGTCTCTACAAGGTGAGATCGTCGATCCGGATATTCCCGAAGATAGGCGGCGTCTGTCGGCTGACTTGGTCATCATAGAAGAACTTGCGCGAATTTATATCCGCGACGAGCTGAAGGTTCCCGATTCGCGATCTCTATATAGGTCACGAGATCGCCTTGCGCCGTGGGGACCTCTGATTTCTGCGCAAGCGCTGGAAACGCTGAAGGCAGGCAAGACTCCGGAAAGCGTTGCGGGACTGGAGGGCCAGAAGGTATCTATTGGGATTTGGCCAGATGGGCCAATACCCGGCCTTGAAAGAATGACCATGCACGTTGATGCTGTCGAAAATGGCGTCATAAAACTCGTGCTAATCAACGAGCGTAAAACGATCCTTCTTGTGTTCTTTCTCGATCATCGTAGCGGACGATTACACACCAACTTGGAGGATGGAGGTCTGCTATATGGCAATAGCTCGCCAGACGAGAACGACGTGCGTGCTTACGCCACGTTCTTCTACAGAGTTCTGGGAAATGGAGTAGCTGAGTTGACGTGCGGCGACCTTGAACCGATCGATTGCGAGGTTGTCATTCCCGTGAACATCATTCCTCCCAATCCGGATGAGGCAATTGCCGCCGCTGTGGAGCGATTTCGAAAAGAGAATGCGGAGCGCGACGTTCCTCAGGGTTGACTCATCGCTGCCGTCCATCGCACGGCCTGCGCGCGGATCGCGGCCACATCGTCGTGCTCCAGCCGTATCGCCGCGGCGGGCGGCTCGCCTTCGATGATCAGCAATTGGCTGAAGCGCTGGCGCGAGAACGCCGTGCGCAGTTCGAACGGCGCGACGAGCCGTTCAAGGCGGCGCGCGATGTAGTCGAGCGTCGATTGATCGCCGTTGGCGAAACACTGGACAAGACCAGCGTTGCCGAGGAACGTTTCCCAGCCGCTTTGATAATTGCGTCGGAGCTGGGTCGTATCCTGAAGCACCGCCCACAGCTTGACGCCGAACCCGGGAAAATACGCCGCCGCGCGTTCCATGATTTCCATGTGACCGAGCGTTGCGAATTCCTCCATCATAAACAGGATGGGCGGCCGGTCCCTCGGATAGGTCCCCATTTGTTCGAGCACGGTGCAGGCCATCTGCACGACGAGGCGCAACCAGCGATAATGGCTTTGCATGCGGCCGACCGGCAGGCACAGATAAATCGTCGTCGGCCGGTCAGCGCGTAGCGACGCGAGCCTGAAGTCGGATCGGCGCGAGATTTGCCGCAAGGGAAGCGAGTCTAAAAAGTCGGTCTGCGCCGCCGCCGTGGAAAAGATGCTGCCACGCTCCGTCAGCGGCGTCGCGATAAAGCGGTTGCCGACGGCGGCGAGAATTCCGCCGAACCTTGTGCCCGCTTTGCTCATCGCGCCGAGGAGCGTTTGCACTGCGACGCGGTTCTCATTGAAGAACTGCTCGTCGGGCTGACCGTCATCGGGCGGGCTCGCCCGTAGCCTTACCGCGCGCAAGAGCGGCGGATAGGTCAGGGACAGCAATTCGCGCACGGTGACAAGGTTGCGCTCGCTTGCGGGCAGCGTCAGCACCAGCAGGATGATTCCGAGCAAAAGCGCCCGCGCGCTGTCGTTCCAATGCTTGGCGCGCGCATCGCCGTCATCGACGATCAGCGCGTGCGTGATCGCGGCGACATCGTCGACGACGGTCCAGCTCTTGGGATCAAGCTCGGCAAGCGCGTTGAAGCAGGCGCTGCGCTCGCCCGAATGGCCGAAGGGATCGAGCACGTAGACATTATGACCGAGGGCGCGGCGCAGGCGCGCGGTGCGCGCCAGCTCACATTTCGGATCGAGCGCGAGCATCGAGCCGGGATACAGATAGAGGTTGGGCTCAAGAACGGTCGAGGTCTTGCCGGCTCGCGCTCCGGCGATCGTGACTATGGGTCGATCGTCGAGATGACCGAGGAACCGGTGCGCGAATTTGCCGAGAATGATCTGCCCCGGCAGGTAGGCGTAGCGGGCGAGTTCGTGCGGAGCCATCCAGTAATTGACCGGCGGCCGGTCCGGCACGAACCGCGGCAGCAGCACGCCGCGCGGAAGCGTCTTCCCGTAAAGCTCGCGGCTGCGGTCATCGAGCGCGCCCAGGCCGAGATGCGATTGGGGGCGCGACAGCGCGAGCGGCGATGCCCACTTCTCGCGTTCCGTTGGGTTCCACCAACTCAATCGCGCTCTCCCTGTCGGCCGCCTCATCGGCTCATGCCACCATAGCGACCCGCGCAATCCACGCGCATGCGATTGTCGCGTAAAGATTGGTAGTCGCGCTCTGTGGCGATACGGAAACCAGCAATCAGGAGCATTGCGCACAAAGTTTGTAGCGTGCCGTAGCGATTGGCGATGTGATGTCATGCGTTGGAGAAATTGTTTGAATTTCGGTTGATGTGAAAACACGTAGCAAAGTCTGAGAATTACAAGTCGTTACAATGGGAGGGAAAACGGGAAAGGAATAAATTAGTCGGAAGAGGGTAGCGAGATGTCCCTTTGCCTAGGGGCAAAGGGTCTCGTTCAGGGGCCGGGAAGGTGGCCCCTGAAAACCCAGGACGCATGCGCTCTGCCAAGGGAAACGCGACCATGGGCCGGCCAACGAAAGCGGAACCACGCTGCAAGCAGCTCAACCTCAGCCTCACCGAGAGTGAGTTGGCGAGCATCGCGCGGCGCGCCCAGGCTGTCGGCATGCGGCCGGTTCATTTCGGGCGCGCCGTGCTGCTTGATCAGACCCGCAAACTCGCTCCGAATTCCGAGCCCGCGGGCAATGTCGCGCGGCTCGTTCACACGCAGCTCGTTCGCCTCGGAAACAATCTGAATCAGATGGTGCGCCATCTGCACAGCACCGGCGATCCCTTGCCTGCCGACCTCGAGCCGTTGCTCAGAGATATTCGCCACATCGTCGCGCGCGGGTGCCGCGATGATCGTTAGAATCCTGTCGGGCGGAAAATCCTTCACGGGCCTTGCCACCTATCTCACCCACGATCCCGAGGCGGAAACCGACGAACGCGTCGCCTGGACCCACACACTCAATTGCGCCCACGACCATGTGCCTTCGGCCGTCGACGAGATGCTGTGGACCGCGCGCGACGCCGAGCTTCTCAAACAGGAAGCCGGCATTCGTGCCGGGGGCCGCGCCACGGAAAATGCGGTCAAGCATCTGAGCCTCAATTGGTCGCCCGACGACCAGCCGACCCGCGAGCACATGATCGAAACGAGCGAGGAGTTTCTTCGCCACATGAAATGGCAGGATCACCAGGCGATCCTCGTCGCGCATGACGACAAGGCGCATGCGCATGTCCACGTCATGCTCAACGTCGTCCATCCCGAGAACGGGCTGCGTCTCGACGACGGTTTCGAGCAGCGGCGCGCGCAGGCATGGGCGCTCGACTATGAGCGCGAGCAAGGGCGCATTTATTGCGAGCAGCGGCTCTTGAATCCGAACGAGCGCGAGGATGCGCCGCCGCGCAACGCCTGGCTTGCCTTCCAGGAAAATAGGAAAGAATTCGAGCGCGCGGAAAAATCCCTGCGCGACAATGATCCGATTTTAGTCGGCGACGAAATAATTCCGAAAAATGCCAACGCCGAGGAATGGAAAATTCTCAAGGAAATGCAGACGCATGAACGGTTGGAATTTTTCGCCGATGGAAAATCGGCATTTTCTGAATTGCGTTTATCGATTTATCGCGAGGTGCGGGAGGAATTTCGCGACCGCTGGGGCGAATTTTATGCCGCCCAGCGCGACGGTGGCGATGTCGCCGCTCTTGCGAATCTTAAAGCGGAACTCATCGCCGATCAGAAAGCCGTGCTCGACGCGCGGCGCGACGAGGCGTGCGCGGAGCTGCGCGAAACCCGCAACGGCCTGTATCGCGAGCTTCTCGACGATCAGCGCGACATCCGCCACGGATTGCGCGGACGCCAGGAGGCCGGCTTCGACAACACGCTCTTTCTCCAGTTGGCCGAGGACAGGAACGCCGGCAAGGATATGGCGCGCGACTTCGACGACGCAGCCGTGGCGACAACTGCGCATCAGGATGAAGAGCGAAACGTCCCCGCGGCGTTCAGCGGCACGTCGAGGGGCGAGAGTGCCGGCGCAAAGTCCGGCGCGGATATGGGCGAAGGCGTCGCCACCGGGCTTGGCTTCGGCTTCCTCTCTATCCTCGAAAGCATCGCCGACGGGTTTATCGGCGCGAAACCCGATCCTCGACCGCCGCCGAGGGAGCCGGAACCGCCCGATCGGTATCCGTTCGAAGCGGTCATCGACGACGCGCGCAAGCGACAGGAGCGCGAACGGGAGGACGCCGACGCCGAATGGCGCAAGAGGCAAGGCTATCTCTCTGGGGAATAATCGCGGGACCGGGCCAGCCACGTCCGTGTCCCCTGATTATCCGGCGAACAAGAACGACCATGCGAGCGAGGGGCAGACCGATGCTGCGCCAAGAGTGCGCTTCCCCTTGGCTGCGGTAACAGAAGTCGCACGCCGGCGCATGCCCGCGCCTGAATTCGACGCCGACGAAGAAGGCGGCGCGGAGGAGATCGAAATTGACAAGATGTATCGGCGGAAGCTCGCAGGCCTACGCCATTTGCCTCGGCTTGATAGACCGCACGCGCGCCGCGCCGCGCGCGAATGGCGTCTGGCGGCCTTGAAGGCCCTGCACGAGAAGCGCGCCGCGGAGCGCCACGCGCGACGCTTGCTTCGCCGGTTGCAGTCACCTGCGCCCTGTTAAAGGAGGTTCTCTTGCCGCTTGAGACCCGCAGCGTTCCGCGACAGATCTTCTACCTGATGCTGGCCCTAATCGGCCTGCTCGCCACGCTCTCCCTTTTCGTCCGCTGGCAGCTCTAGCCGCTTCAGTTGAGCGACGAAGATTTTCGCGGACGACCGCGGGGCCGTTTCGGTGGCTGCGGAGGATTATCGGGACTTCCGAATGGCGCCGGAGCGAAGACCGGCCCGACCCCTTGTCGATTGTCATTGACCGGCGCGCCGCGCGGGAGAATTTCAGCCTCAGCGCCTCCTTTTCCTGCGCCGCCGTTCAGTTCCACCGCCATGTCATCGACGATGCGCACTACCCGCATATACGCGTCGCGCGCCAGGAGCGCCGCATAGGTGGTCGGGACGAAGCTCGTCACCTTGGCCAGCACCGCCGCCAGTTCAAAGCCGAACGACGTCACATCGATCAGCACGATTACGGCGGCAATCTTTGGATCAGACTGAGCGATGTGCTCAAGGGCCATGAGCTGCGCGAGAAGCCCGTCATCGCGGCCGACATGGTCAGGTGCATTCTCGACGGCCTTGCGGATTGCGTCGTCGCGTCCCTGTGTCAGGTTTGCGAGTTCGTCCTTCATGGTCGACAGCTTGGCGTTCTCGGCGGCGAGCGCGGTTTCAAAGCCGGGAAGCTGGTCATCGGAACGCTGCCTGGTCGCGTCGTTTGCCGAGGTAAATTGTTTGCGCAGCGCGTCGATCCGAGCGCGCGCGGCATCCAGAGCAATCGCGATTTCCTGCGCGTGACGCTTTGCGTTCGCGACCTCTTCCTGTGCCGCTTTGTGCCTGGGGCCATCGCCGGCTATGCCGGAATTGCCGGGTCCCTTGATCCCGCCAAGCTCACTCGACGCGAACGTCTCGGCGGCCTGCACCTCGTCATCGGCCTTGGCCTGTCGCGCCAGGAGCTGCGTCAGCTCTTGCTGCGCTTGCTGTATCTGAGGGTCATTAGCCGAAGGGTCGACTTGGTCCTGCCGCAAGGCCCCGACCTGCCCTGCCAAAGCGGCGACCCGCGCGCTTTCCGTCGTAACGGCTTCAGTCGCGCGTTGGATTCCCCCGTCGACCAGGGCCGTGGCGTCGGCGATGAGGTGAGCATTCGCTTGCAGATAGTTGCTCTCCGTCCGAGCCGTGATGTCGCTGGCAAACACGATGAGCGACAAGAAGATCGCCGTCAGCTGCGCGAGGCCGATCGACAGGAGAATGCGGATCGCGAGGAAAAACCCGGCCTTGATCCGCGCACCGGGACCGCCCGAAATATCGAGCCCGCCGCGTTTCAATTCTTCGATGCCGCTGAGGTGCCACCCCGACCGCATGATCATGTACGAGTCGATGAGCATGATGAAGGTGGCTATGAACATCGACGCAGCCACGAGTTCAGGGCGAATTTGTCCCGGTGCGGCGAAAAGCCGATGGCTGATGATGAAAAAAAGCGCGGCCTGATACAGCCACGTGCAGATCATGATCTCCGCGACCGCGCGCGCATTGTCCCAATCGTGAGGCGGGCACTGCCGCAGCGTCTGTTCGTCGACGCCGGCGATTTTCAGCAGAAACTTTGTGAACGGACCGGCCTTCCGGGCAAGCTGAGCGCTTTGAATGTCCATGGCAGTGCTCCTCTGCTCACGTGTTGTCGTCAGGAAAGAAATCTTCGAATGATGGCGACGCGTCCGATCGCTCGTTGAGGATTGAGAGCATCTCGCTTGTCCGCGACGTTCGTTCATCAGCAGGATCGATCTCGGTGCTGCTAGTTCCGGTCTCTATGTGCGCGGAGTTTGTTGGCAGTTTTGACCGCCCAGTCGGCCTCGCCGCCATGTGCGTGGTCGACATCGCCGCGCGATTAGGGGAGCTCTGAGTGGGCTGCCGCCCTTTTCCAACGCGAGTGCGGCCGCGTGTCCCCTTGTTCACGGCAGCATCTCCTCGTCACACAAGGCGCAGATCAATTTTGATCCGCGGTTCGCCCAAGCGACTTGGCAGCCGGGCGTTGGGCATCGATACCGCGTCTTGCTTGCGGCCTTTCGTTCGCGCTCGCGGAGCGAGTGATCCTCGTCTGTACTTCGAGGTTGGGAGCCTGCGATCTCTTCACCCTCGTCAGCCTCGACACACCGGTACGCGCGGTCTTGAAACAGCGTCGTTCGTGTCGTCGAGAGATACGATTTGCATGCGCGATCAAACGGCCCGTTTTCTCGAATAGAATGCGAGACGTGATCGCCCGTCGGTCGCCCACCCGGTTTTCCGGTCGAACTCGGCACGAGACCGATATCGATCATCTTCAAAGCCCACCGCCTATTGTGGTAGCCGCGGCGGCCGGGCCGGTCGAAATGGTGCTGCCAGAGGTGTGCCATCTCGTGCATGAGCGTAGATAGAACCTCTGGCGTCAGCCTTCGCGCGAAGTGGATCGGGTTCAGCGCGATTTCATCGACGACTTCCGAAGCGTCATCGACGTTCACGAAGCGCGAAGGGGCAAAGTATCCAAGCGCTCGCCCTTGCCGCTCGAACGTGATCAGGCACGGGGGGAGCTTGCCGCCGAACAATTCTCGATTGAAGAACTCGAATGCGTCGTCGAGCTGGGCATGTGAACGAGCGGGACGCCGAACGCTTTTTGGCGCGCACGCGGCAATCCCCGTTCGTTGGGGCGCTGCGAACATGACGGGATACCCTTGCAAGGCCGAGATATATCGGCGGCTTCCAATTCGATTTCAGGGATACTGGGGCTCGCCCCTCGGGCGGGATCGAGCCCCGATTCGACGCGCGTGATCAGCGGTGCAGTGATGCGCAAGTGGCAACGGTGACGGTCCCCCACCACCGGAGCACTTCACTTGCCTCCTTGAGAGTTGAGATTCTTGCATCGATCGCGTCGCCATGGGCGGGCGAAGTCCACACAATGCGCGGACCGCAGATTTCGCAAAGACTCGTAGGATAAAGCTTGAAGACGTGAGGGGCGACCTCTTGCAGTCGGCCGCGAGCCAGGGCTCGGCGCTCGCCTTCGGTGCAGGCCTCAACGATGCAATTGATGAGAACGCAATCCGCGATCTTGGGAGGTTTCAGAGGCTCAGTCGTTTTCCCGGGTTTGGAATTGTCGTTCGCGGTTTCAGCCTTCGTCGTCAGCAAGGACTTTCGCGTTATCGCCGTCATCGGGCGTCCCTCCGCGTACGGCGCTCGATCGCGCCTCTCACGCTGAAGAAAGGTACGTCAGATCGGCAATCGCGTCAATCATAATTATGACGGCCAATTAACATCTGGTTTACGGCTTTGGAACCCCAGCGGCACCTTTCCTGCGAGCCCGATACTCACGAGCAGCGGCCGCCGCTTGCATTTGCCGCGAACCTTCATGTTTCTTGAATCTGCGCGGCCGAGAACCACGAGGCTCAATTCGCAGCTTAAGGTCGTCTTCGGGGTGTCGCTCGGATCTAATGTGGCTTGCGTAGGCTTGTGACAGCGCAAAATCTCTTCTTGTGATATGTCCTCGCGTAAAACGGGGATTATCAAGCCAAGAGTCATAGTTCTCTCTAATAAACCGGGCGGGAGTCGTTTTTCCGATCCCGTCTCTTAGCCATGTCTTCTTGACCTTTTCAGCCAGCTCGCGATCAAGTTCGTCGAGGCCATTGGCGTCAAATTTGTTTGCGCCGGAATCTCGCGCGACTACATTCCTTTCCCTGGCGTCGCTCCGACCACCACGTCCTTCCAAGATAGCCGCAGCCATGCCCATTGCACGAGCACAAACTTCGGGAGATGCCCGAGCTTTTAGATCGCGAACCGAACGTAAGAAGGCCTCGGTTAGCCCCTCGCTTTCGGCATTGCCCGGAACGTCCGCCCTATTGATCGCATCACGAGCCAAGTAAGTATCGCTGTTGTTAGTAGTTGTGTCAAATATAGAATAACTATCTGCACTTTGCAAATCGGTAGAAATGCTCTCGTCAAACAAAAGCCCCGTAGACGCGTCGAACTTAATTCCCGTCTCAACGACCTTAGACCGATCGGCTACGATGCGATCGTCGAGAGAATCGGTTCCGGAGCCGAAAGAAGGCTTCGCACGATTTCTGCTGGATGTGGGCATTGTGCTCAAAATCCTACCAGTCAATCAGGGACGCACGATCTGCGGCAGCGGCAACGGCTGTAGCGATTCCGGGATTGGAATTGCCGGAATGCGACTCAGGTCGAGATTTTGCGTTTCTGCGGACGCCCGCGACAAAGCAAGAAGCAGGCCGCCAGCTACCTCGATTTGCGCCTTCTCTTTCGTAGTCGCCGCTGTACGCACGATAAACCGCTCAATCTCAAACACCAAATCCCTCCGAAGCGGATACTCCTTGACCATGTCGACTACACGCCGCCGAACGGCTGCGACGACCTTCTCGCGTGCCAGTCTCCCCCCTAGAACAATTTGACTGGGTGCAAGAGGCCCGATCGCCAGCTGATGCACCAGCTGCGATAGGTAGAACGCCACGAACTCTATCCCGTCATTCGTGCCCGGATATTCCTTCTTGGTCGAAGGATCTCGGCCGCCGCCAACAATCTGATTTGTGAGGACAGCATTCCTGCGTTCCGTCGCCTCGCGGTCGCTCCCTGAAATTGTGCTGGCCGAAGCACGAAAGCGAATTCGCTTTCGAAATCTGGCCCACCCATCGAACATAGGGTTCTGGCCCTCCAGCATACTGCGTTCAACGAAGGACGCGGGCGCGACCATCCCTTCCAAGCAATTCCCGTGGAACGGACAGGCTCCGTCGTAACCCGAACTCAAATCCAGCTTGTGCAGCCTTGGATAGAAATGACCTAACTCCGGGTGCGTCGTCCTAATGTTGAAGTGACGACCTCGGCTGTCCAATTCAACAACGCCTACGTTTACACCTTCGTGTGCCTTTATATATACAAAATCATTGCTTATAGTTCCAAACATAGAGACTCGCTTCGCATATTCAAATATGGCGCTCGCGGTCGCGTCATTTACAACAAAAACACGGCTCAAAAGTCTTGCGCCTGAGACCTCATCCAAGGGGCCGAGATTATCGTCTTCGTGTGCCAATTCCGAAGCGATATCGCGCAATTCTAAGCGAAAATTGAACCCGACTTTCTTCCGCCCCCTCCAGTTCCATGTGATGATGTCTTGAGTCTCCCAAGCCCATAATGGGCATTGCACTACGGAGGCGTTTCCCTCGACGACACCAGCCGTAGAAATTATTATAGATTCAATCCTCCCGAATAATTCGCGGACTTTTCCGATGTAACCCTTTTCGACGACCAGCTTTCTCAAAAGCCCTTCCATGCGCCGGCGAACATTTTCGAAGTAGCTGTCCCCTTCTATTAGCTCCGTGAAACCGCAAACCTCGCCGTCAAAAAAGGCAAAATCAACTCGATCCTCTATGGCAAAAGCGGCGATGCACTTATCGTGTTCAATTCTTGCGGGCATTCTGGTTGGCTCTCTGCGGCACCGCTTCAGCCGACGGATAACATCATGGCCCGTCCGCGCACAATCGACTCGACGCTACAGCCGTCCAATTGACATCATATACACGCGAAGCCGGTCGGCCCACAGGCGAGAGGCACGCCGTGGCCACAAGCCACCTTACTCCCCGCGCGGCCGGACGCGGCATTCCTGGCCCGCGATCCAGCGTTCGATCACGCTGCGCCTTGCGCACAGCATCGATCCAAGCCGGAAGACAGGCAAGTGCGACGTTTCTGCGAGGTAATAGATTTTCCGCCGCGACCCGCGCGCGCCGAAAATGAACTCGGCGATTTCGTCGGCGCCGCGGAGCAGGTCGTTGGCGAGTTCGTGTGACGGTTCGTTGGTAGGTGGAGTCGGTTCCATGGCATCCTCCCAGAGCTGCTGTTGTTGGCCCTGCGCTTCTGCGCGGGGCGTCCCTGCGGCGGCAGATGGGAGTGCGCTTGCCGGATTCCGGCGAACGCGAGACCCCGCGAAATCATGCCCCCTTTGCATGAGTGGCTTTTGGCCACGCTGCGTTCCCCTCGGGTGGTGCCGAGCGAACGCCGGGCTATTGTTGTTCAGGGGAAGGCTCGAAATCAATTTGCAAATTACTTGCGTTCTAAACGTTCCCGATTTTTCCCGATCTTGAATACGGCGGCGTGTTGTCGTTCGCATGCCGCCCTTCCTGGGCTTCAATCCATTTCAGAAGCACGGACTTCCGCGCGCAGATCATCGAGCCGAGCTTGAACACCGGCAGGTTCGACGTTGCGACGAGATGGTAGACCTTGCGCCGAAACGTTTCCGCCCCGAAGAGGAACCGTGCGATCTCATCGGCCCCGCGTAGCATGTCCTTTGAAAACTCCGCCTCGTCGCCGCTCATGTCACGTTTCCTCCCTTAAGAGTTCGGCGACCGCCAGGATCGTGCGTTCGGTGACGCGCCGCGATTGCTCAAGGTCGCCTTGGCCTTCTCCAATGGGCGCACCCTTCTTGCGGCCTGACGCATTTCGCGCGACGCGCCCGTCGGCCGTACGCGGCATAATGTATTCGACGCTCGCGGTGTTGCCGTTCGGCATGCCGGAGAGCCGAATTCTTCCATAGGTCGCGCGCGTGAAGGCGTAGACTTCAATGTGTGGCTGCCAGTGGCTTCCGCTCGCCGCCGCCATTGCCGCGAGCGCTCCATTCGCGGCTGAGGCAATCAGTGCGGTAAGCCCATCGACAAAGCTGTGGCGGGCGGGAAGGCGCGCGAGGTCGTCGACTTCAATCCCGCCGAACAACCCCTCGCTCGACCGGCGGCGGTCGACATGCGTTTCCGCGTAACGACGCACCGCCTCGCCCGAGGCGGTTGCTTGCGGGCTGCCAATGATCGCGGTCAGCAGGCGCGCGGCGTCTAGCGCCGTCATTCGGGCCGCGCTAAGGCCGCGCCCGCCTTTGGTGCGCAGCCCGGCCTTCACGAGACGACGGTCGATATCGACGACTGTCGCCAGGGCTGCCCCCGTCGCTTCGCTCAGCGTTTCCACCAATTCCGCCGGTCCCGCCATCGCCCCGCCAATGCACAATCGGATAAATTCCGGTTGATCTCATACTCGCCATTCGGATAGAATCCAATAGCGACACATGGTAAGGATTGGGAACGGTTGGTAACAGCACGTAGCAGGGCGACTTTCCTGGTGAATCGTCGCGCCACCGCGTGTTAGCCTCATTGCCTGAGGACTCGAACATGCCGATCCGCAAACGCACATGGCGAACTGCCGACGGTGCTGAAAGCACAAGTTGGATTGTTGACGTGCGCGACGGAAGCGGCCATCGCGAACGCCGCCAGTTCGACAACCGCAGGGAAGCCGAAACCTTCCGTATCGCGCTCGAAGGTAAGATGCGGAACGGAACCTTCCGCGCCGACGCCGCGAAATTCACGGTCAAGGACGCCGCCGACCGCTTCCTTGAGCATTGCGAAGGCCGTTGCGAGCGCCGCGAGCGCATGACGCGCCACAACGTCAACACCATGGAAGGGCATATCCGCAACTACATCTGCCCCGATCCCGATCGCCACGAAGACGGCAAGCGGCCGTCACGCCTCATCAAGTTTGAAGGTGGGATCGGCGGCATCAAGCTATCGCAGCTCACGACGCGCGGCGTCAACGACTTCCGCGACCGGTTGCGCGAGGCCGGGGTTTCGGTCGTAACGGCGCGCAAAATCCTTGGAACGTTGCAGTTGCTCCTTCAGCACGCGATTGATCGTGACATGATCGCCGTCAACGTCGCGCGCGGCGTCAAAGTCATCGGCCGTCGTGACGAAGGCGCGCGCAAGATCGTGCCGCCCACCAAGGAAGCGATGCGCGCCTTGCTCGCGGTTGCGGATCAGGATTTTCGCGTCACGCTGGCTTTCGCAAGCTCGACCGGCGTACGCGCCGGCGAGTTGCATGCCTTGCGCTGGCGGCACATCGATTTTGCCAAGGGCGAAGTGGCCATCGAAACGCGCGTCGATGCGTATGGTGAGGAAGACGTCACCAAGACCGCGGCGGGAATGAGGACCATTCCGCTCGCCCAGCCGCTCGTCGTCATGCTCAAAGAATGGAAGCTGCGCACCAAACGCAAGAAACCCGACGACCTCGTCTTCCCCAACAAGCGCGGCTGGTATGCAGATCACGGCCATATGGTCAAACGCAAGTTCCTGCCGTTGTTTGACGCGCTCGCGGAGAAGCACCACCAGAACCCCGCGAACGATCCCGAGTCGCCCGCGCGCTTCAATTGGCATGCGCTGCGGCATTTCGCGGTCTCTTGCTGGATCGAGGCGGGCCTGAGCCCCAAGACCGTGCAGACCTTCGCCGGCCATAGCAGCCTTCAGGTGACGATGGATCGCTACGGGCACCTGTTCAAATCCGACGACCACAAGAAGGCGATGGACGCCATTGCCGCCGACATGTTCCGCTGATCGGCGCTCCCCTCGGTCGGCCGTCCCGGACCTGTTCCGCCTTCAATTCGGGAGACGCGTCTCGCCCAACCTGGCTCACCGGGCGCTGGCGGAACTGTGGTTTGACAACCCCCGGGATTGTCAAACGGGATTTGACGTTTCTGTTGGGTTGTAAGTCGGCGGCAGACGGGCTCACTGGTTGAGACGCAAGCGCCCTTCAACCCATTGGCAAGCAAACATGTTTTATTCTTTGACCTAAAACTGCCTTTCTGATACAATACGTTTTATCAAATAGGCAATTATGCCGGTCTCGATAAAGGATGTTTTATATGGCCGCAGCTCTCTGGGGCAAGGTCTATTACAATGATGATCTCTTCGCCGGCGTCCTGCGGCAGGAGCCGGGCGGGCGCTGCCTTTTCGTCTACGACCAAACGTACCTTGACGCAGGGCTTCCGGCAATCGCTTTCACCCTCCCGCGCCAGGCGGAGCCGCATGTTTGCGAAGCGGGACTCCATCCCTTCTTTGATAATCTGGTGGCCGAAGGCTGGCTGCGCAATGCCCAGGCGCGCGCGCTGAAGATCGATCCCAACGATCGCTTCGCGCTGTTACTGGCGTTCGGACGCGACTGCGCAGGCGCCGTTAGTATCATCGACCCCGCTCCAATCAGGGAGCCGGTTCTCGACATGGGCGACCCGACCGCCATCGCGGCGCTGGCCAGCCGAGGTTCGCTGTCTGGCGTGCAGCCGAAACTTCTCGCGGTCAAAGAAGGACGCAGCTATCGGCCCGTCCGGCACGGCGAAACTTCGACCTACATCGCCAAGCTTCCCTCCGGCACGCTGCGCGACATCATTGAAAACGAATTCCTCGTCCTTCACGCGTGCCATTCCTTGTTGCCGCACGACACCGTCGTCGAGGCCGTGATCGCGCCGTTGCAAGACATCAGCGACAAGGCGCTGCTCGTGCGCCGTTTCGATCGCCTGCCGAGCGGTTCAAAAATCCATTTCGAGGAATTCAATCAGTTGCTCGCGCGTCGATCGGGCGACGACAAGTACGACGCTGCCTACGAAGACATGGCGTCGTTCATCCTACAAACGCCAGGCTGCGCGCCCGCCGACGCGTGGAAGCTTTATGAGCGCGTCCTTATCTGCCTTCTGACCGGCAATACCGACGCGCATCTCAAGAACTTCGCGATGTTGCACACACCGGACGGGTTGCGGCTCAGCCCCGCCTACGACCTCGTCGCGGCCGCCCTATATCCGGAGTACCGGACGTTCGCCCTTTCGATCGGCAAGGCAGCCAACCTCACCATCGACCGCATTAAGCCGAAACATCTGATCGCCCTCGCCAAGGCCTGCAACCTCAGCGACGAAGTCATCCTCCGCACGGTCGAACGTCTCGACGGCCGGCGGAAGTCGGTTGAAAAGGCGCTGACGGCCGAAGCGAAGAAGATCGGTGCGGAAGGCCTGGGCAAGGACATTCTTGACTTGATGGAGCGCAGATGGAACGGGAGTTTCTCCTTAATTGGCCGTACGTTGTCGACGAAGCAATCCGGCGACGTCGGGGAATGAAAATGACCCAACGCGATCTCGCCGGGCTCGCGAAAGTGAGCGCGCCGACGGTGTCGCGTTTCGAGCAGGCCGACAAAGACGTGCAACTGTCGTCGGCCCTCGCGATTCTCGACGTGCTCGGCATGACCGACAAGCGGACGCTCGTCTTCCCGGACAAGGAATACGTCTATGACATTTCGACGGGCGTGACGTTCCGGGGCCAGGACGGCACGACGCGCGTACGCTGCCGGATTTCGCGCGAAGCGCTCGACGACCATTTTTCCGACGGAGATCGGCTGCGTCCCAAGGCCGCTTTCGAGAAGCATCGCACGGACATCGAGGCGCTGGCGCGCCGCAAATATCTCCGCGGGCAGATGGAGCCGGACAAGTCGGTTCTGATCCGCACCAACGAAATCGCGTAACGGCGAGCGACTTCCCCACCTGACCAAGAACGACTCTTGAGCCTCGCGGGCGCACGAGACGGTGATCGATAGCCCGGTGCGCTGTCGATCATCAGTAAGGACGTAATTTTCGCTTGGTTTCGGCGAGACAGCTCCCGAAGATCGGCCAAAGGATCGGCCGAAAGAAGTGGTAATTAGCCTATTACTCGTGTATAGTCAGCTACTTATAAAAACTGCTGATCGGCCACAAATGGCAATTCTCGAAGTTCCTCAGCGCATCGAACCCGCCCGCCTCGAAGAGCCGAGCGAGGCTGTGAGCGACCTCGTGGCCGAATTGTCTGCGGCCTCGGCGACGCTCGGGCGAGCCTTGCACCCACGCACGGCCGCCAACCTCGCGGCCCTCGTCCGCATAATGAACGCCTATTACAGCAACCTGATCGAGGGTCACAACACCCGACCACGGGACATTGAGCGCGCGCTTGCCGGGCAATTCGATGCGGACGAAGAACGCCGCAACCTTCAGCTTGAAGCGACGGCCCATGTGCGGGTCCAAGCCGAAGTCGATCGCATGGCGGCCGAAGCTCGATTGCCTGAGCCGGCATCGAAGGAATTCATTAAATGGCTTCACCGTGAGTTCTATCGGGACGTCCCCGAGGAGATGTTGCGCATACGCGGCCGGAATCGCGAACTCGTCATGCAGCCCGGCGAATTCCGGTCACTGCCCGAGCATAACGTTGCCGTGGGGCGCCACGCGCCGCCGTCAAGCGACCGAGTGCTCGACTTTATGAACTATTTTGAGGAGCGTTATCGCCTCGACCGCATGGGCAAGGCCGGTCGGGTCATTGCGATGGCGGCCGCGCATCATCGGCTCAACTACATCCATCCCTTCCCGGACGGGAACGGTCGTGTCAGCCGATTGATGAGCCACGCCATGGCCTACAAGGCCGAGATCGGCGCGCACGGCCTTTGGTCAATTTCACGCGGACTCGCGCGCGGCCTCGAAAGCCGTGCAGAGTATAAAAGCATGATGGATCATGCCGACATGCCGCGACAGGGCGACCTCGACGGTCGGGGCAACCTGTCGCAGCGCGCGCTGAGCGACTTCGTCGCGTGGTTCCTCAAAGTCGCCCTCGACCAGGTCAGCTTCATGTCGAGCCTGTTCGAGCTGGACACTCTCGCGCGCCGACTCCGGCTTCTCGTCGAGCGCAGCGACAGTCTGAAACCGGAGTCCGTCCGATTGCTCGAAGAAGCGTTGATAAGGGGCGAATTCGAACGCGGCGACATAGGCCGCATCACCGGACTGCCCGAACGGACAGCGCGACGGGTGCTTGCCGACGTCATTGCCGCCGGGCTTCTTGCATCCGACACGCCGAAGGGCGCGGTGTCGTTGCGCTTCCCGGTGGACGCTCTGGACATTCTGTTTCCGCGCCTGTTCCCCGAAACGTGACCGCCCGACCTCGCAGCGCCGAAGAATTATGGCCTTTTTCCAGAGTCTACTTAACCGTCCAAAATTCTCCGGGGCACAAACGCGGGCACAATTTCTGCCAGTCTCATTGAATTATTTCAGCTATTTCCGTTTCCGACTCGCCCTCATAACCTGAAGGCCGCAGGTTCAAATCCTGCCCCCGCAACCACCAATGGAGAAGCCCCCGAAACCCCCGTTTCGGGGGCTTCTTGCGTTTCGGTCCCGACACTCTCCAGCAGCCCCGCCACATGCATGATCCCGACAAAATCGCCCTGCATCGTCATCGATGGCGGCAGGCCCGCCCGCGGCTGTAAATGCTGATCGAAACGGGACCCCGACGTTCCCGGCAACAAGGCGCTCCAAATGTTGATGAATTCGTCATTTAGGCGGGGTCCCGATTAGCGCCGATCCGGACCCCGCTTAGAGCTGATATTACGGTGCGATATCAAACGGTTGATTGCAACGGTGTGGGGGTCCTGCCTTCGATGCTGAGTGACATTCTGCGCTCGTATCGCGGCCTCGACCCGGCCCGCCTCGAGGCGGCGACGGCGCGCGCCATCGAACTCGGCGTCCTCAATTGCAAGGGCGTCGCCGCCCTTCTCGCCCGCAAGCCCGACAACGCGTCGGCCAAGGACGGCCGTCCCGCCACGCTCTTCGACCACGCCAATCTGCGCGGTCCCGGCTACTACAATTGAGAGGAAACCCGCATGCTCGCGCACCCCACGCTCGAACAATTGCACGCCCTCGGTCTCCCTGGCATGGCCAAGGGATTCAAGGAACTCGAACACAAGGCCGAAGCGCGCGGCCTCGATCACGCGGAATGGCTCGGCCTGCTGCTCGAATACGAAATGACGCTACGCCGGCAGAAGCGGTTCGAGACCCGCGCCAGGGTTGCGCGCTTGCGTCATCTCAAGGCGATTGCGTAGCAATCGTCCGGCCGCCAGCGTCGAGGACGTCGATTATCAAAGCCCTCGCGGGCTCGACCGCGCGCTCTTCCTCAAGCTCGCCGCCTGCGACTGGATCGCCGAGCGCCGCAATCTGCTGGTGACCGGGGCGAGCGGCCTGGGCAAGAGCTGGCTCGCCTGCGCCCTCGGCCACAAGGCGTGCCGAGAAAACATCTCCTTCTCTACACCCGCATTCCCAGGCTGTTCGCCGATCTCGCCATTGCGCACGGCGACGCGCGCTACGCCAGGCTCCTGCGCTCCCTGGCGCGCGTCAAACTGCTCATCCTCGACGATTGGGGACCCGAGGCGCTCACGCCTGGCCAGGCGCGCGATCTACTGGAAATCGTCGAGGACCGTTGCGACAAGGGCTCGCTCATCATCACCAGTCAGGTTCCCGTGGACCGCTGGCACGATCTGATCGGGGTCCCCTCCCTGGCCGACGCGATCTTGGACCGCGTCGTCCACAACGCCTATCGCATCGAACTGGCTGGCGAGAGCTTGCGCAAGCGACGTTCCTCGCCGTGAAATCGGCGCGCGCGGCGGAAGCCCGCTCGCCCAACCCTAAAGCGCGACAAGGCCGTGGATAACGGCGGGCTACGCTACGGCGCAATGGAAAGCGCGCTCCGCCCGCCGTTGCCCACCGCCACCCGATCCGACGCTCGCAAACCCGACATTCCTCTCATCTTGCGGAGGCCAAAATCCCCGACCGCTTGACCAATCCGGCCAGGCCAACCATCATCGCCACAATCCGCGGAAGCAGACGCCAGGTGGCCGACATCAAATCGGAACCCCGGCCGGCTTCAAATCGGAATCGGCGGCCGGCTTCCTGTCGGAATGCGTGGCCGGCTTCATCGGAATCCGCAGTGATTGCGGCCCTGGGCCGGACCCACGGTCCCGATAGGCGCCGATCGGGACCCCGCCTAAATGACGAATTCATCGACATTTGGGGAGCCTTGTAACCAGGAACGTCGGGGGGCCCGTTTCGATCGGCATTCACACGCAGCCGATGACTTGAACGAAGTCGTCTTCGGCGAACGACCCGTGACGGTTCCGGCCGCGACGCTTCCCAATCCGGTGGCTTCGAATCAAGACTAAAATTTATATTAGTTGAGATTGCCAGCGCCTCGCTGCAAATTTCGTGCGTCGATCGTTCGCTGAGCAACGAACCCGTAGTCGACAGACGGCGCGACTTTCACGGCGCGACAGTAGACGTGCGCTAAAAGACTTCGTCATTCGATGACGGTCGCGAACTTCATCGCTCAGCCGCGTTTCGACTTACCGCGTCACGTAACGCGAACGAAGAGTCGTGGTGGAATCGTGCGCGGAAAGTTTCGGACAACAATTGCATCCAAGCATGGGCGTTCAAAGGTCGTGCGGCGGCGTCGCCCGATACGGCGACGTTTCGATGGCGAGATCTCGTTCCGGCGTCTCAGCCGCCAAGTCGAAGCGTAACGAGGGCGCGGTGGCGCCAAATCGACACTGACGCGAGTCGCCGTGTCGATAATTGACAGACAAACAAAAGGAGAAAATCATGAAAGGGCGTCATCTGACCATCTTCGCGGTCTTGTGCCTTTCTTCCGCAGCTTGCGCCCAAGGCGGGCCCAATGTCGCCAACACGGGCTACACGGCGTTGGCGCCGGAAGCGACCCCTCATGTCTTCCGAAACGCGAACGAGTGCGCCGGCGACCATGCGGAGGCGGTTTGGGGCGCGGGCAACTCTCTTGCCGGTTACGCCTGCTCCCACGAAGAGAATGGACAGTGACGAACGCCTGGCCCGCCCAGGCGTAAATGAAAGGCTTCAAGAAATCGCTCGGCGCATATGCCGGGACACCCCTGTCTCCTGAAGCCTGAACGGGGTTGGCGCCGGCGCCGCGCGCGCCAACCCCCGAAATTCCGCGTATCGGTTGAGATCGACACGAACAAGAACGCGATCGAGCCGACCTGTCGCGCAGGGTTGTGCGGAAGGCGTCGCTTCGGACGCGGCCGAGCGCCGTTGCGCGCGAGCGGCGCAGCTCCCGCCGAAGATCGGCCCATGGCGCGGCGAGCTGGAAGCGCCGCCGCTCGCCAACCGGAGCAAAGCCCCGCGACAACCGAGCGTGGGGCAATATCCGCGCGGCGAAGCCGGTCGGCGGGTTCGCCTGGCCGCGGGCGCCGGATCGCCTTGGCGCTCGAAGGGCGCGCGCGGCAATGACCCACGCCGAACTGTTGCAGTCGAGACACACATACCAACGATTCATTGCGACGGCTTGGCCATGCGACGTTCGCCGCGCCTCAGTGCCACATAAGTATCACTGGCTGCCCAAGCGTTTTTCCGCGGGCATTCCAGCGAAAAACGGCGCCGTCGCTGGGCGCGCAAGGCTACATGCGCCCCAATTAGTGCCACATAACCATGATATTTGCTGAAAAATACTTGATGAATTATGTAATGGGCGTGGGCGAGCTAAGCAGGCGAAGCCCACCCCTGACAAGTGGATTTACGAGAAACGCGCGCCCGCCGCTGCGGAGTCGCGACGGAAAATGGACAAGGCCGCGATCCGCCGCGTGATCGAAATTCGGCGCGGCCGGCGAAACCAATGGGGCGCGATATGGGATTCTCGAGACACCTACTCCTGGCTTCGACCGCCGGGCTGTTGTTCGTCGGCGGCGCGCAAGCGGCCGACTTGCCGACCAAGAAGACGCCGCCGGCCCCGCCCGCGGCGTCGTGCTTCGCCAGCTTCATGAGCTGGCTGGATTCGACCGCCGCGGACTGCCCGCTGACCTACATGGGCATTACGGTTTACGGCACGATCGACATGGGCGTCGGCTACAACAGCCACGGCGTCGCCTTCAACTCCGTTTATCCCACCGGCATCGAAGAACTGATATCGAAGAACAGCCAGGGCGGGAAAACCACCTTGGTGCCGAACGGCATCAGCCAGTCCAACGTCGGCGTCAAGATCTCCGAACCCTTGGGTCCTTCGGGCTTTTCTTTCGTCGGCAACGCTCAGCTGGGATTTGATCCCTATTCCCTACGGCTCGCCAACGGGCCGCAGGCGATGGCCGAGAACACGTCGCTGCCGCTCGCCCTTCAAAACGGCAACGGCGATTCGAGCCGCGCGGGTCAATGGGACAACTCCTTCGGCTACCTCGGCGTGAGCAGCAAGACCTTCGGAACCCTGACGGTCGGTCGCGAGTATTCGCTGACCTTGGACGGCGTGAACGCCTATGATCCGATGGGCGGTTCCTATGCGTTCTCGCCGATCGGCTACTCCGGCAAGACCGCGGGCACAGGCTCCACCGAAGACGCGCGCCCCAACACCGCGCTCAAGTACAATCTCACTTTCAACGATTTCCGGCTGGGCGCGCTTTGGCAGTTCGGCGGCTACGAGCAGGGTAACGCTTCCGACGGCGAATATCAGGTCGACCTGGGCGCGGACGTCTACAATTTCAACTTCGACGCGATTTACACCTATGTGAAGGATCAGGTGAATCTGGCAACCTATAATACCCCATACGGCGCAACGGGAGGCATCCCGGCCGGTGGCCCGACGGACGCCCTGAAGGCGACCCTGTCCGACAACGACAGCGTGATGTTGCTCGCCAAATATACCTACGGCCCGTTGAAATTGTACGGCGGCTACGAATACATCAGGTATATGAACCCCAGCGACGATCACGCGGGAGGGTTCGACTCGCTCGGCGGTTATCCGGTGTTGGCCTCGGGGGTGAATTACACCGCGTTCAACAACAACGAGATTTTTCAGATTTTCTGGACCGGAGCTAAGTATGCTGTCCTGAGCAATCTCGATATAACCGGCGCGTATTATCATTATAATCAAAACGATTACTACGCTAGCCCGAGTAAGTGCGGCTTGACTAACACCAGCACCGGCGTGGGTGCGTACAACAGCGCTTGCGCCGGCACCATGGACGCCGTCTCCGCGATGATCAATTGGCGCCCGGTCAAGCGCCTCGACGTCTACGCCGGCTTCATGTACTCGCAGATGAACGGCGGTTTGGCTGCCGGCTATCTGCACAACAACGACATCGATCCGACGGTCGGCCTGCGCCTGCAGTTCTGATGGACGCTTGTCGAGATTTCTGCGATTTCGGACCCCGGGCCTTGCGCCCGGGATTTTTCTTCGCCGCCGCGTGGCGGCCGGTCGATCCAACCGATGGCTTGACGCTTCGTCAGGCGGCTCGCCGCTTGCGCCAGCGCGACGTTTTCGGGAAACGACGACGGCCTCGCCGACGGGCGATCGGGCCGGCGGCGACATCGACGTCGACCCGGCGGTGGCCCTCGGCTTCAGGCTCTGAAGCCCACGGGCAAGAACAATGACTTTCCCTGTCGAGGCGCCACGTTCGACATGCTGACCCCCTCCCGGCTGTTGACGAACAGGCCGCCGGCTCCCGCCAGGGCGTCTTGTCGTTCATGGCGCTGGCCGAGGTCCATTCGCAACGCCGTTCAACCGCGCCTGCGTGAGCGAGTTTCCTCGACAGGCGAGGGCGCGAGCGCGACGGCGTCGGCGTCGTGCGCCGGCTGCGCCAATTCGCGAATCGGGGGACGTTGCGGCGCGAGATTTTGGGATGCGCAATTGGGCCGGCAGCCGCCGGTTCGCTCGCGCTTCGGGAGATTGCCGCCGCGCGCGCCCTCGGCTCAGCTCGTCGCGCGCGAAGCGAGCGGCGTTTTCTCCCGCGGCGCAACCGCACGGGCGGAGAGCTTCTCCGCGGCGCCGTCCGCGCGGGTCGGAGACGCCGAAGCGTTGAGCATCGCCTCGACGAGCAGCGCCCTGAGGCGCCTGTTCTCCTCTTCCAATTCTTTGAGCCGCACGGTGAGGGACGGCGGAACGCGGCCGTGCTCGGCCTTCCAGCGATAGAACGTGCGGACACTGATGTCGTGCCGGCGGCAAAGCTCGCCCACTTCCGCGCCCGCCTCGTGTTCCCGCAGCACGCGGACGATTTCGTCCTCGCTGAATTTGCAGACGTAGACCATGCCCCGACTCTTTCGCCTCGATGGCCGACTCTATCGGACGAATGACGACGATTGCGCGACAGCGCGACTTGTGCAAGGCTAAAAAAGAATTTATAAACGCGAATTTATTAATATAGTTTTATAAACCGTGTCATAGTTTGTCATAATATATATTATCGTGTTGTGTAATCGTCGGTATCAATGGGGGCAAGATTTGCGTGCGCGCGCGGATGGCCAACTATGCGAGAATTATAACATGCAGACGACAATTTATGCTTATGGCCGCGCCGCGGCCGGGGTCGCAGGATATCCCCGACCGACGCGCGCCGCGCCGCCGAGGAATGGGCGAGAACCCGCGCGCGCCTCGCCGTCCGGCGCGCTCCGCCGCGAGGGTGATTTCGCCGTCGGGGGCCGGCGCGCGACAATCGTTCGGCCCGCGCGGCGACGCCATGGGTTCGGGCGGCGCGCCCGAGGCGGACACGACCATCATTATGACAAGCTTGTGATGTTATCCGCCCTGGGCTCGCAGGGGTCTGGCATCGAGTGAAACGACGGCGCGTTCGGCGCTCCACACGACGAAAGGATTGGAAACATTTGATGCTCCCGCGAACAAATCCAGGCGCCAGGCTTCCGGTCTTGATCATCGAGGACGAGTGCGGTCTGGCCGAGGAAATTCGCTTCGAACTGCAGGCGAGCGGACATGTCGTCGAGCTCGCCGAGACCCGAGAAGAGGGCTTGCGAGCCGCGCGCGCCAGCGGTCCCGGGGTGCTGGTCCTGGACCGCATGCTGCACGGCGAGGACGGTCTTACGATCATCGAAACGCTGCGCGAGGAGGGCAATTCCACGCCCGTCCTGGTCATCAGCGCGCTGTCCTCGGTCGATGATCGCATCCGCGGATTGAAAGCGGGAGGCGACGATTATCTCGTCAAGCCCTTCGAGCTTCGCGAACTCGCCGCTCGCGTCGAAGCACTGCTGAGGCGCGTTGACGATGCGGGCGCGACGCGATTGCGCGCCGGCCCCCTCGAAATGGATCTGGTGCAGCGCTCGGTGCGTCGCGGCGATCGGCCCATCGATCTGCTTCCGCGCGAATTCAAGCTGCTGGAGTATTTCATGCGCCGCCCGAACCAGGTCATCACCCGGGCGATGTTTCTCGAAGACGTCTGGAACTACAAGTTCCTGCCTCAGACGAACGTCGTCGACGTTCACATCAGCAATCTGCGCCGCAAGATCGATAAAGGCGGCGAACCGCGCCTCATCGTCAACGTGCGCGCAGCCGGTTTCAAGCTCCATGTGGACGACTGAGGTTTTGCGCGCGCGCGCCTTCCGCATCGCCCTGGCTTTCGCGCTGGCGATCGGGCTGGCCACGTCCGCCGTTTTCTCGCTGATCTACCTGCACGTGACCACCGCGGACGTCGAACGCGTCGGCGCGCTCCTGGTCGACGAGTCGGCCAAGGGCGTCGGCGACAGCGACGACCGTCTGCGCCGTGCGCTGGACCTGCGCATCACGCGCGATCTTCGGCGGCTCGACTACGTCGCGCTGTTCGACGCCGACGGCGCCCTGGCGTTCGGCAACGTGCCGACGATGCCGCCGATCGCGGTCGACGGCCGGGCGCATCGCGTCTCCGAATTCCCCCTGCCGGACTCGAGCGAAAAGGCCGATCCGGCGATCTTCGTCGCCCGCAGGCGACCCGACGGCGGCGTCCTGCTGCTCGGGCGGAGCCTGCAGGAGGTCTACGCGCTGCGCGAGACCGTGTGGCGCGCGCTCGCCCTCGCGCTCGCGCCGCTGATCCTGATCATTCTGGCCATCGGCGCATTTTTCGCCAGAAGCGCTGTGCGACGGCTGGGAGCGATCCACAAGTCGATCGCCGACATCATGAACGGCGATCTCGACGCGCGTCTACCGGAAACCGGCGAGACCGACGACATTGAAAAAGTCGCGCGCTCCGTCAACCTGATGCTCGACGAGATCAAGCGGCTTCTCGATCAGTTGAAGAGCGTCGGAGACAATATCGCTCACGACCTGCGATCGCCTCTCGCCGTGGCGCGCGCCAAGATCGAACGCGGGCTGACGCGAAAGTCGACGGTCGAGGAATTGCGCGCGGCCATGGCGGATGCGCTGACTCACCTCGACCGCGCCGCGGTGACCATCGCCGCGCTGCTCAGAATTTCGGCGGTGGAGAACTGGCCGCGGCAAAAGAACTTCGCGGAGGTCGACCTCGCCGCGATCTGCGCCGGCGTCTTCGAGTTCTACGAACCTCTCGCCCGGGCGAAGTCGATCGAACTGACGTTCGAAGCGCCCACCCCCACTTTCGTTCGCGGCGATGACGATCTCATGCGCGAGGCGATCTCGAACCTCGTCGACAATGCGATCAAATTCACGCCGGCCGGCGGCAAGGTGAGAATCGAAGCGGCGACCGCCGACGGTCGCCCGCTCGTGCGCGTGAGCGACACGGGCCGCGGCGTCTTGCCGCAGGAGCGGGAGCGGATTTTCCAGCGCTTCTTTCAGGGCCAGGGAAACGGTCGGTTCGCCGGACACGGCCTCGGGCTGAACATCGCCGAGACGATCGCCAAACTTCACGGATTTGATCTTACGGTGGAGGACAATAATCCCGGCGCGCGTTTCGAATTGCGCGGCGGGGACAAGGCGTCGCTGGCTCTGGAGGCGGCGCGCTCGTAGCGGATGGACCCCGAGGGGGTCGCTCGCCGCCGCGAAACCGGGGGTTCGCGAGCCAGATCAAAATTTAATTTAGTGTTTCGCGTCATCGCCCGACGGTATCACGCCCCAGAAGGCGGGACGGCGCGCCGGTCGACACGACCGCGCCTCCGCGAACGAAGTTCTCTCACGCGAAAGATTCAATGCTCGCAATCGTTCGCATCGCCCTCAGTCGCCCCTACACGTTCGTGGTCATGGCGATGCTGATCGTCATCTTCGGCGTGACGGCCTGGGTGAAGACGCCGACCGACATCTTTCCCAATATCGGCATCCCCGTCGTTGCGGTCGTGTGGACCTATGACGGCCTGCCTGCCGACGACATGTCGAAGCGCGTGATCTATTATTACGAGCGCACGCTCAGTACGCAGGTCAACGATATCGAGCATATCGAATCGCAGTCCTTGCCGAGGTACGGCGTCGTCAAGGTGTTCTTCCAGCCCAAGGTCAATATCAACTCCGCGCTGGCGCAAGTCACCGCGGCCTCGCAGACGGTCCTGAAGCTGCTGCCGCCGGGAATCACGCCGCCGTATGTGCTCAGTTTCAGCGCATCGAGCGTGCCGGTGCTGCAGCTGGCGTTGTCGAGCGATTCGCTTTCTCAGGAGCAGCTTTTCGACTCGGGTCAAAACTTCATTCGCCCGCAATTGGCCACCGTCGCGGGCGCGGCCATTCCCTCTCCCTACGGCGGCAAGTTCCGCCAAGTCCAAATCGACCTCGATCAGCGCAAGCTGCAGGCCTACGGGCTTTCCGCCCAGGACGTCGTCAACGCCGTCGGCCAGCAGAACATCGTGACGCCGGTCGGCACCGAAAAGGTCGGCGACTTCGAGTATGTCATTTCGCTCAACGGTTCGCCGGACCGGCTCGTCGATCTCAACGACTTGCCGGTCCGCGTCGTCAACGGGGCGACGATCTTCATTCGCGACGTCGCCTATGCGCACGACGGAAGCCCGCCGCAAATCAACATGGTTCGCGTCGACGGCTCCAACGCCGTGCTGATGACGATCCTCAAGGCGGGTTCTTCCTCCACCCTCGACGTCATCAACGGCGTCAAGGCGCTGCTGCCCAAACTGCGCGAGACCCTGCCCGCGAGTTTGAACCTGAAGGCGGTCGGGGATCAGTCCTCGTTCGTCAATTCGGCGGTCAATTCGGTCATCCTCGAGGGCGTCATCGCGGCTGCCTTGACGGGGCTGATGATCCTCGTCTTTCTCGGCAGTTGGCGTTCGACGCTCATTATCACGATCTCGATTCCGCTGGCGATCCTCGCCTCCATCGCCGCGCTGTCCGCGATCGGCGAGACCATCAACGTCATGACGCTCGGAGGTCTCGCGCTCGCGGTCGGCATCCTCGTCGACGACGCCACCGTGACGATCGAGAACATCAACTGGCATCTCGAGCAGGACAAGGACATCGAGAGCGCGATCATGGATGGAGCGCGCCAGATCGTCATTCCCGCGACGGTCTCCCTGCTGTGTATTTGCGTCGTGTTCGTGCCGATGTTCAATCTCGGCGGCGTCGCGGGCTTTCTTTTCCGACCGATGGCGGAAGCGGTGGTGTTCGCGCTGGTGGCCTCTTATGTCCTGTCGCGCACGCTCGTGTCGACGATGGCGCGCTATTTCCTGGCCGAACAAGGGACCAAGGACCATCATAACGCGGCGCCGACGCGCAATCCGCTGCTGTTGTTTCAACGCGGATTTGAACGGGGGTTCGCGAAGACCCGCGAGGCGTACCGGCGCTTGCTGGAGGCGGCGTTGGGCGCGCGGCGCGTCTTCATCGTCGGCTTCCTGGCGGCGGTCGCGTGTTCGTTCGCGCTGACGCCGTTCCTGGGGCAGAATTTCTTCCCGCCGGTCGAGGGCTCCCAGATCAAGCTTCACCTTCGCGCCCCGACGGGAACGCGCATCGAGGAGACGGCGCGGCTATGCGATCGGGTCGAGCGCGCCATCCGCGCGACGATTCCGGGCGACGCGCTCGGCCCGATCGTCGACAACATCGGGCTGCCGCTCAGCGGCATCAACTCGGCCTACAACAACTCGGGCACCGTCGGTCCCGGCGACGCCGACATTTTGATTACGCTCAACCCCGGGCATGGAGGCGATTCGGACGCCTACGTGCGAGCGCTGCGCGAAACCCTGCCGCGATCGTTTCCGGGCGCCTCCTTCGCGTTCCTCCCGGCCGATATCGTCTCGCAGATCCTCAACTTCGGACTGCCGTCGCCGATCGACGTTCAAATCATCGGCCCCGATCAGAACAAAGACCGCGTCTACGCCGACGCCTTGTTGAAGCGGATCGCGCGGGTCAACGGCGTCGCGGACGCGCGCATTCAACAAGCGTTCAACAATCCGACGCTCAACGTCAAGGTCGATCGCGTGCAGGCCGGGCTGATTGGCCTCAGCGAGGGCGACGTCGCGAAGAGCCTGCAAGATTCGCTGTCCGGCAGTTTCAAGCTCGCTCCCACGTTCTGGATCAATCCGAAGAATGGCGTCGCGTATCAGATTGTCGCGCAAACCCCGCAATATTGGCTGAATTCGGCTTCCAATCTGGAGAATATCCCGGCCTCGCAAGGGGATGCGTCACAAATTCTCGGCGGGGTCGCCAAGCTCAGCCGTACGGCGAGTCCGTCGGTCGTTTCGCACTACGCGGTCCAGCCCGTCATCGACATCTTCGCGACCAACAACCAGCGCGACTTGGGCGCGGTGTCCGCCGATATCCGCCAGATTATCGCCGAGACGGCGAAAGACGCGCCGCCGGGATCGACGATCGTCTTGCGCGGCCAGACCGCGACGATGACCTCCGCCTTTTCGCAACTCTACACCGGCCTGGCGCTGGCGATCGTGCTGATCTACCTGCTCATCGTCGTCAATTTTCAATCGTGGCTCGATCCTTTTGTCATTATCAGCGCCTTGCCGACCGCGCTGGCGGGCATCGTGTGGACGCTCTTCATAACCCGCACGACGCTGTCCGTTCCCGCACTCACCGGCGCAATCATGTGCATGGGCGTGGCGACCGCCAACAGCATTCTGGTGGTGAGCTTCGCACGCGAAAGGCTCGCCGATGGCGCCGACGCGCTCGCTGCGGCGCTCGACGCCGGAGTCACGCGCTTTCGACCTGTCCTGATGACGGCGCTGGCGATGATCATCGGCATGGCGCCGATGGCGCTCAGCGCCGAGCAGAACGCGCCGCTCGGCCGCGCCGTGATCGGCGGCCTGATCTGCTCGACTGTCGCGACGCTGTTTTTCGTGCCCGCCGTGTTCCGCCTTGTCCACGCGCAAAAGTCCGCCAAACCGGCGAACTCCTCGTCAATCCTTCACACCCACGCGAGTCCGACATGAGTGGCCCAACGTCAGACCCCAATGACGAAGGCGCACCCGCGCGCCCGCCGATGAAAATTGGCCGCTACATCGTTCTTTTCGTCTTGATCGCTCTCGGCGTTGCAACCACGGGCGTCGCCTCGCGACGCAGCGACGCGTCCAAGCTCGCCCGATGGACATACGAGCGAGCAATCCCGAACGTCGCGGTCGTCGCGCCGACGCGAGGCGGCGGCGTGCGGGAACTCGTGCTCCCGGGCGACGTCGAAGCTTTCTACAACGCTACCGTTCATGCGCAGGTGAGCGGCTACGTCAAGCAATGGACCAAGGACATCGGCGCCCATGTGAAAGCGGGCGACGTGCTGGCCACCATCGACACTCCCGAACTCGACGAACGTCTGGCCCAGGCTGGCGACGAACTGGCCAAGGCGAAGGCCAATCAAGCGTTGGCCGCGGTGACGGCGCAGCGCTGGAACTCGCTTCGCGCGTCCGCCGCGGTCTCTCAACAAGCCGCGGACGAGAAGGTCAGCGACGCGGCCGCCAAGGACGCCGAGGTCGCGGCGGCGACATCGAACGTCCAAAGATTGAAGGCTCTCAAAGCTTTCGCCAACATTGTGGCGCCTTTTGACGGCGTCGTTACTCAACGCAATGTCGATATCGGCACGCTGGTCGGCCCGGGAACGAGCGCCGGCTCGGACCTGTTCGCGGTCGCCGACACGCATGAAATGCGCGTCTACGTCAAAGTTCCGCAAACCTACGCGGCGCAATTGCGCGAAGGCATGAAAGCCGCGCTCAAACTGCCGGAATATCCGGATCGCGCTTTCGATGCGACGGTGGTGACGACCTCGCATGCGATTGATAAGAAATCGCGCTCGCTGCTGGTTGAGCTGCAGGCCAAGAACGAGGACGGCGCCCTCCAGCCGGGCGCGTTCGCGCAGGTTCGCTTTCAAATCCCGGAGGCCGCCGACGCCCTGAAACTGCCGGCGAGCGCGATGATCTTTCGCGACCAGTCGACCGAAGTCGCCACCGTCGGCGCGGACAATCGCGTCGTCATGAAGAAAGTCGAGATCGATCGCGATTTCGGGTCCGAGGTGGCGATCGGCAGCGGCCTGTCGGCCAGCGACCGGGTGATCGCCAACCCGCTCGACTCGATTGACCAGGGCGACGAAGTGCGTCTTGTCTCGGGAGCGACCGACGGGCGTTCGGAGGGCGGCAAGGACCCGGCGTCATCGCCGCAGTCCAGCGCCGCGGGCAGCCAATCGGTCGCGCAGACGGCGCAGGGACATGCCGAATGAAGGTGGGTTCGCTGCTGGCGGCGTCCGCGGCGTTGCTGGTCGGCGGTTGCGATCTTGCGCCGAACTACGAGCCGCCGGCGGTCGCGCTGTCGGCGCATTTCAAGGAAGCGCCCGAGCCGAGCGACGGCGTTCTCGACTCGACGGGTCTGTGGTGGCGAAGCTTCAACGACCGGACGCTCGACGATCTGGAGGATCGCGTCGATGCGGCCAACCCGGACCTCGCCGCCGCCGTCGCGGCGTACGACCTGGCGCACGCCTTCGCGGCGGTCGCCGAGTCCGGCCTCTATCCGCAAGTGAATTTCGCTGGGCTGCTCACATACAATAGGCAATCCGACAATCGCCCGTTGCGCTCGAAGGGACAGCCGGACTTTTACGGCTCCAACCAGATCGACGCCCAGGTCGCCTCCTACGAAGTCGATTTCTGGGGGCGCGTGCGCAATCTCGTCAAGGCGGCGAAAGCCGACGCGCAAGCCAGCGCCGACGCGCTCGCGCAGGCGCGCCTCGAGTTGCACGCGGAGCTCGCGAGCGCCTATATTCGCTTGCGCGGCTTCGACGCCGACGCCAAGCTGCTCGCCAACACCATCGCCAATTATCAGGCGGCGCTCGATCTGACGCGCAGCCGGCTCGCCGCCCAGATCGCCCCGCCGATCGACGTCCAGCGGGCCGTGACGCAACTCGAGAACGTCAAGGCGCAGGCGTCCGATCTCGCCATACGGCGCACGGCGTTGGAAAACGCCATAGCGGCGCTCGTCGGCGAGTCCGCCGCGTCGTTCACGATCTCGAGCGGCGCCAAACCGATCGCGCTTCCCAAGCGGCCGCGAACGGTTCCTTCCGACGTGCTGCGCCGCCGTCCCGATGTCGCCGAGAGCGAGCGGCTCGCCGCGGCCGCGAGCGCGGGCATCGGGGTCGCGCGCGCCGCGTTCTTTCCCGAGTTCACCTTGAATCTTCTCGAAGGAACGCAGGACACGCACCTCGATCTGCTGTCCCCCGGCAACGCCTTGTGGACGGCCGGGCCAGGGGTGTCCCTGCCGCTGTTCGACGCGGGGCTGCACGCGGCCAATCTCGACGCGGCGAAGGCGGCCTACGCCGAGGCGGCGGACCGCTATCGCGCTACGATTCTGCGCGCGGTCAAAGAGGTCGAAGACAATCTCTCGGCGCTTCGTTGGCTCGCGGTCGAGACGGGTGAAACCGCCGCCGCCGCGGACGCCGCTCGCAAGGCCGCGGAAATGTCGATGGCTCTTTACCGCGACGGGGCGGCGTCCTATCTCGACGTGGTCACGGCGCAAAACGCCGCGCTTGACGCCGAGGGGGCGGCGATCGCCTTGCGCACGCGCCGACTCGACGCCAATGTCGGGCTCATGCTGGCGCTGGGCGGGGGATGGTCCTCCGAGGAGAGCGCGAGCGCCGAGAACCGCTGAGCCAGCGATACGGCAAACGAGGGAGGCCGCCTTGAACGACGCGACGGGCATTCCCGCCGATTGCGCGCACTGCGCGTTCTGGTTTCGCATGCGGGAGCACGAAGGGATCTGCCGCCGTCACGCGCCGGAGAGCGGCATGCGCTCCGAAGAGGTGGCGCATTGGCCGCTGACGCACGCCCATCAATGGTGCGCCGAGGGCGCTCTCGCCGCCTCGCCCGCGCCGGGCTCGACATGCGCCGACTGTTCCTACTGGCGCCGTCCGGAGGGCGGGCTGAATCCGGTCGACCGCGGCGACATGACGATGGCCTGGTGGACCCGGGCCGGTAATTGCGCGCACCATGCGCCCAGGCCGGTCTCGGAGCCCGGCGCGCGCGCGTTTTGGCGCGCTACCCATAGCGCGGATTCGTGCGGCGAAGGTCTACCGCGCCAAGCCGACGCGCCGGCGGGTCAAGGAAGCATTCCCTAGGCGATCTGCCCCGAGCCGTCGAAGTGCCGCGAAAAGTTTCGCGCAATGGCGGAGAAAGGAGCGCGCACGATCCGACCTCGTGAGGCGAGACGGCAGAAACGATGCATATGGATCAATCGTTTAGATTTAGCGTGGCGCCAACGGTGGATTGGACGGACTGAGAAAGGAAAGCGCCGATCCAAGGACTTGTCGAGTCCGAAAAATCGGCTGCGATTCCATGGCGTCGCTCAGCACCGAAGGCGGGACCCCCGCAGGGCTGCGATCAACCGTTGGATATCGCTCCGTAATATCTGTTTTGAACTGGGTTCCGATAGGCGCCGATCGGGACCCTGCCTATCGGACAGCGCCAGCCAGGGCGCCGCCTTGACGCAGGCGACCACGCCGACTAGCCTGACTGTCGCTTGAAGAAGGGGCAGGCGCTCGATGAGCGGGTCTGGCCAGTTGCCTTCTCGACGCGTGCTCTGCGTTTCGCCGCGATACGCGCCGTCCTTCGGCACGTTCGAATACGCGTATGAGCTGATGAAGGGCGTCAAGGCCTTCATGCCGCCCCAAGGGCTGCTGGTCATCGCCGCCGCAGCGCCCCCGTCGTGGCGGGTCCGTTTCGTCGACGAGAACCTGACGCCGGCTAGCGAGGCCGACTTCGCGTGGGCCGAGGCGGTGTTCGTCAGCGGCATGCACGTTCAGCGCCGGCAAATCGACGACATCTGTCGTCGCGCCCACTTGGCCGGCCGGCCGGCCGTGCTCGGCGGGCCCTCGGCGTCGGCCTGCCCGGACTACTATCGCGAGTTCGACTACCTTCACCTCGGCGAGATGGGCGACGCGACCGAGGAGTTGTTCGTTCGTCTGGCCGCGGATTGCTCCCGGACGCCAAAGCAGGTGATGTTGACCACCAACGAGCGGCGACCGCTCACCGAGCGCCCGGCGCCGGCCTACGAACTGGCTGAGATCGATCGCTACTTCCTGGGCAGCATCCAGTTCTCCAGCGGTTGCCCGTACCAGTGCGAATTTTGCGACATTCCCAGCCTTTATGGCCGCATTCCGCTGCTGAAGACTCCCGGACAGATCATCGGCGAGCTCGACAAATTGCTCGAACGCGGCGTCAACGGCGCGGTTTACTTCGTCGACGACAACTTCATCGCCAACCGAAGGGCGGCGAAGGAGCTGCTGCCGCACCTGATCGCCTGGCAAAGGCGCAACGGCTACGCGATTTCCTTCGCCTGCGAAGCCACGCTGAACATCGCACGCGCTCCCGACCTGCTCGCGATGATGCGCGAAGCCGGCTTCGACACGGTCTTTTGCGGCATCGAGACGCCCGAACCCGAGGCGCTGAAGGCGATGTCGAAGTCGCACAATATGATGGCGCCCATCCTGGAGAGCGTCGAAACCCTCAACCGCCACGGTATCGAGGCGGTCTCGGGCATCATTCTCGGTCTCGACACCGACACCCCGGCCTCCGGCCGAAGCATCCTCGACTTCATCGAGGCCTCGGGCATTCCTATGCTGACCATCAATCTGCTGCAGGCGCTGCCCCGCACGCCGTTGTGGGAGCGGCTGCGCCGCGCCGGCCGGCTGATCGACGACGAGAAGCGCGAGTCCAACGTCGATTTTCTGCTCCCTTACGACCAAGTGGTCGCCATGTGGCGCGAGACCATGGCGCGCGCCTATGAACCGGCGGCGCTGTTCGCGCGCTACGAGCGCCAGGTCCAGGCGACCTACGCCAACCGCTTGCCGCGGCCAGCCAGCCCGCAGCGCGCCTCGTGGCGCAACATCCGCATGGGGCTGACCCTGCTGGCCAAAATCCTGTGGAAGGTCGGCGTCCGAAGCGATTACCGGCGCGAGTTCTGGAAGTTCGCCTGGCCCAAGCTGAAATGCGGCCAGATCGAGCCGGTGATCCAGGCCGGTCTCGTCTCCCGCCATCTGATCCGCTTCGCCCGCGAGGCCTCCTCGGGCGCGATGAACGCCTCGCACTACTCGCCCAAGCTGCGCGATTCCATCGAGGTCGCCGCGGAGCAGATCGCGACGTCGGCGCCGGCGCCGTCCGCGATCATGACGCCGGCGATGGATTCGGCTTCGCGCAAACAGAGTTCAGCGCGGTCATCGGGGGACGATTCAAGCGCCCGGCCTCTCGGCCCGCGGACGCGCGCGAAGCGGGCCTCGACGAGCGTGAGCGCGAAAAGGGGCTGAAGCGCCGGCGAGGCGTTTCGGCAAGCCTATCTCGAAACGCTGGGGCTCCCCCTCGCCTTGCGAACCGCCGCCTTGACGAACGCGAGGCCTCGGCGCAAGGCGTGGCGCCTCGCGATCGCGATGGAAGGGACGATCCCCATGGAACTCGTCGGCATGCTCGATTCTCCCTATGTGCGCCGCGTGGCGGTGTCCTTGCTGGCCGCCGGGATTCCCTTCGTCCATCGGCCGATCTCGTTGTTCCGCCACATCGACGAATTCGCCAAAATCAATCCGCTGCTCAAGGCGCCGACCTTCGTCGCCGACGACGCAACGGTGCTGATGGATTCGAGCGTCATCCTCGACTATCTCGCGTCCATTGCGCCCGCGGTCGCGGCGCTGACGCCGAGCGCGCCCGCCGCGCGGCTCGCGGCCGCGCGCGCGACCGGGCTGGCGCTCACGGTGATGGAGAAAGCGGTGCAGCGACATTACGAGAGGGCGCTGCGACCGGCTGAAAAGCGGCACGAACCTTGGATCGCGCGGGTCGAACGCCAACTGGCGGCGGGGCTCGAAGCGCTCGAGCGCGAGGCGCCGATCTCCGGCTGGATCGGCGGCGGCGATTTGAGCGTCGCCGACATCAGCGTCGTCTGCGCGTTCGGCTTCACCCAAATCCTGCTCGCCGATGTCGTCGACAAGGCGCGCCACCCCCGCCTCGCCGCATTTTGCGCGCGAGCCGAGGAGCTGCCGGCGTTCCGCGCCGCGCCGCCGCTCGACGGCGTCACGGCGCCGGTGGCGAGCTGAGCATTGACTTAGCCGCCGCGGACGTCCGACAACGCGCGAAATTCTTGCGAGGCCGAAACCATGCCCGAGTTGCCGGAAATCATGCGCGCCATTGTGGCGACCCGCCCCGGCGGGCCGGAGGTTCTGGAGCTTCAGACCCGGCCGCGCCCGAACCCGAGCGCCGGCGAGATCCTCGTCAAGGTCGAGGCGGCGGGCGTCAACCGTCCCGACGTCCTGCAACGCCAGGGCCGCTATCAGCCGCCGCCCGGCGCTTCGGACGTTCTCGGCCTGGAAGCCGCTGGCGAGGTGGTCGCGCTGGGGCCAAGCGCGTCGCGTCACGTCCTCGGCGCGCGCGTCACTGCGCTCGTCCCCGGCGGCGGCTACGCCGAATATTGCGTCGCGCACGAAAGCAACGCGCTGCCGATCCCTCCCGGCCTTACCGCAGTCGAGGCGGCGGCGATTCCGGAAACCTACTTCACCGTCTGGACCAACGTCTTCGAGCGCGGCGCGCTGAAGGCGGGCGAGACGCTGCTGGTGCACGGGGGAAGCTCCGGGATCGGCACCACCGCCATTCAGCTCGCCAAGGCGTTCGGCGCGCGCGTCGTCGCGACGGCGGGCTCGGACGAAAAGGTGCGAGCGTGCGTGGCGCTCGGCGCCGACCTCGCGATCAACTACCGCACCGAAGATTTCGTCCTGGCGACCCTCGCGGCGACCGACGGCAAGGGCGCCGACGTCGTTCTCGACATGGTCGGCGGCGATTACGTCGCACGCAACCACGCCGCGGCGGCGCTTGACGGACGCATCGTGCAGATCGCCTTCCTGCGCGGGCAAAAAGCCGAGATCGACCTGCACGTCGTCATGGCCAAGCGCCTCTATCACACTGGCTCGACGCTACGCCCGCGCTCGGCCGCGGAAAAAGCTGTCATCGCCGAAGCGCTGCACGCCAAGGTCTGGCCGCTGCTCGCAAAGGGGCGCTGCAAGCCGGTCGTCGATTCGGTCTTTCCGCTCGCCGAGGCGGCAGCCGCGCATCGGCGCATCGAGAACCCGGCGCACGTCGGCAAGATCGTGCTGACGGTCTGAGCGGCCCCATGCCGCGCTACAAGCTGACGATCGAATACGATGGAACGGAGTTCTCCGGCTGGCAGCGGCAGGCCAACGGCGCCTCGATCCAGCAGGCGCTGGAGGAGGCGCTGTTGGCGTTGACCGGCGAGAGCCTTGCCGTTCACGGCGCGGGCCGCACCGACGCCGGCGTTCACGCGTTGGGGCAGGTCGCGCATGTCGATCTCAAACGCGACTGGCGCGGCTGGCGCCTGCGCGAGGCGATCAACGCCCATCTTGCGCCGCAGCCGATCGCCGTCATCGAAGCCGAACCGGCGGCGGACGATTTCGACGCGCGCCGCCGCGCCGTCATGCGCCACTATCTCTATCGCATCGTCAATCGCCGCGCGCCGCTGACCCTCGAGCGCAGCCGCGCCTGGCATGTGAAGCGCGAGCTCGACGTCGCGGCGATGCGCGAGGCGGCGCGCGCGCTTCTCGGCCGGCACGATTTCTCGACCTTTCGCGATTCGCAATGCCAGGCCAAATCGCCGGTGCGCACGCTCGCGCAGCTCGACGTGGCGCGCGCCGGCGAGCGCGTCGAATTCTCGGTCGCCGCCCTGTCGTTCCTGCATCGGCAGGTGCGCTCGATGGTCGGCTCGCTCGTCGAGGTCGGGCTCGGCAGATGGCGCGCGGCCGATCTGCGGGACGCGCTCGAAGCCGCCGACCGCAGCCGCTGCGGGCAGGTGGCGCCGGCCTGCGGGCTCTATCTCGCGCGCGTCAATTACGCCGCGCCGAAAGCCGAGAAATAGAGCTCCAAAACGCGTTCGTAGAGGCGCGAAAGCGTCTCGAGATCGTCGAGAGGCGCGCGCTCGTCGACCCCGTGCATGGTCGCGCCGACGAGGCCGATTTCGACGACGGGGCAGGCGTCCTTGATGAAGCGCGCGTCCGAGGTGCCGCCGCTCGTCGACAGCTTAGGGCGCCGCCCGGTCGTCTCCTCGACGGCCCTGGCGACGAGATCGGTGAAGGCGCCGCGCTGGGTGAGGAACGCGACGGCGTTGGTGGGATCGAAGCTCAAGGCGACGCGCGCGCCGCCCGCCGCCGCCGCGACGCGCCGCTCGATTTCGGCGCTCAGCGACTCCGGCGTCCACAGATCGTTGAAGCGGATGTTGAAGACCAGGCGAACCTCGCCGGGAATGACGTTGGTCGCGGGGTTGCCGACGTCGACGCTGACGACTTCGAGGTTGGAGGCCTCGAAGTCCGGCGTGCCTTGATCGAGGGGCGGCGTCTGCAGGGCGGTGAGAATCGGCGCCAGCGGGCGGATCGGGTTGTCGGCGAGACGGGGGTAGGCGACGTGGCCCTGCTTGCCGGAGACGACGAGCCGTCCGGTCAGCGAGCCGCGCCGGCCGTTCTTGATCATATCGCCGAGCGCGGCGACGCTGGTCGGCTCGCCGAGCAGGCAATGATCGAAGCGCTCGCCGCGCTCGCGCGCCCAGTCGAGCAGCTTGACCGTGCCGTTGACGGCGGGCCCCTCCTCGTCGCCGGTGACGAGAAAACTGATCGAGCCGCGGAAGGGACCGCGCGCGACGAAGCGCAGCGCGGCGGCCAAGGCCGCGGCGAGCCCGCCCTTCATGTCGCAGGCGCCGCGTCCCCAGATCTGGCCGTCGGCGAGAGCGCCGGCGAAGGGATCGAAGCGCCATTTTTCCACGTCGCCCGGCGGCACGACGTCGGTGTGGCCGGCGAAGACGAAATTCGGCGCTTCAACGCCGAAGCGCGCGTAGAGATTGTCGATCGAGGGCGTCCCCGGCGCCGCGAACGAGACGGTCTCGGCGGCAAATCCCGCTTCTTCGAGCAGGCCCTCGAGATAGGGCAGGGCGCCGGCGTCGGCCGGCGTCACCGAGGGAAAGGCGATGAGCGCGCGCGCGATGTCGAGCGCCGATTTCGGCTGTGCGGACATGAGCGGCCCTATCGCGGCCGCATTTCGCGCACCAGCGCGGCCCACAGCAAGACGACGTCGTAGATCGGCGGCTCGGCGTTCGACAGCAAGGTCCACAGGCCGGGAAGCTGGCTGCGTTTGAGCGCCTTGATGAGCACGCGCCCGTCGGCGAGGCCGCACACGCACATGCGCCCGACGAGATCGTCGCCGGGCTCCTCGCGCACGTCGTCGTAGAACACCAGCCAATTGTCGAACAGCGCGCCGAGCGAGTGGCCGCGGATCTGCACCGCGACAGTCTTCGCGCTCGCCGCGTCGGGCGCGGGCACCTCGTCGAACGGACCCTGGCCGTCGGCGTAGAAATGGGCGACCGCCCCCGCCCCGACATAGCCGACCAGCGGCACTTTGCCGCCCTGCGCCGGCGGCCGACCGCCGCCGACGAGGCGCGGCGGCTCGACGCCGAGATAGGCCGCCGCGATCGCGATTTCGTCGGCGCGCAGGCGGCGCGAGCCGTTGAGGAGGTCGGTGACGGCCGAGGGCGAACGCCCGAGCGCCTTGGCCAGGCCGCTGCGGGTCTTGCCGGTCTCGCGCAGGGCGTCACGGATCCAGTCGACGGTCATGCGCCATTTATTCTGCTTTTCAGAAGCGGCGCAATCACGAAAATCAGAAATTTTCTTGACAGATCGTACGGATGTTCAGAAATTGAGAACAAAGAGGGAACATCCGCGCGGCCGCCGGTTCGCGCCCCGCTCTTTTCAGACGAGGGGAGACCAAGCCGATGCAGGCCCGCGATCGCCGCCGCCCGCCCAGAACCCAGACCGAGCGCCAGGAAGCCGTCGCCGCCTGCGCCGCGCACCTTGGCGACCTCCGGCAGGCCCACGGCAGCCCGCCTGCCGACGTCCCCCTGGCGAGCGTCGCCATCCCCAAGCGCCTGAGCGGCGAGCCCGTCGCCTCATACTGCACCTCGCCCGCCCAACTCTGCGCCGAGCTGGCGCAATGAGCGCGAAAGTTTTGGCGAGGCGGTCCAAGGCCAAGGGCCAACCGGATCGTGAGCGGCTCGACGCGACGCCGGAGCGGCTCGCCAGGGCCGCGGAGGCGGGTCAGGGATCGGAGCGAGGCGCCGATCGGCTGCGCCGCATGCTCGATCCCTTCGACGTGATGCGCTCGACGCGCGCGCTCGCGCCGCACGATCCCGGCTCAACGACGTGCGCTGGCTGATCGGCGAGGCGTTGCGGCGCCTGCACCAGCGCGCCCAGCTCGACGCCTTGCGCGCGGTCGCCCTCGAAACCGTCGGCTCGAAAGCGTTCGGCCCGCGCTCCGGCCTGCCGGCGAGCGAGGCCGCGCTCTACGCCCGCGACAAGCTCAGGGCGGCCGAAGAGCGCGCCGGCGAGGCCGCCTGGCCGATCGTCGCGCGTATCGTCATCGAGGGCGGCGGGGTGCGCGACTGTCGCGCTTACGTGCCGGAAATCGTCACCCCCTGGCGCGCCGACGCGATCGTCGCCGACCGCCTACGCGTGGCGCTCGACCGGCTCGGCGACCTGCTCGGGGTGACGGTGAGGCGCCGGTGAGGGCCGTTCGCCCGGGGCCGAGGAGCCGGTCTTCGCGCGCCGCCAGACCGTAAAGGATGGATGCGCGCGAGATCGCCACGCGCGTAGTCTATTCGCGCTTGCGCCGCGGCGAGCGGCCGCCAGGGCTTGAGTAGGGTAAATATAGCCGCCGACAAAGCTCGAAGTCGATTGTGGCGAAATTGCGTCGCGCGCCGGTCAGCGCGCGAATACGATCTCGCCGAACGATGATAGCCCCGGCCGCCATCTTTTATTCATGTCGAGTTCAGGCGGACTGTGCGAGACAGCGCTGGTCGGTCAGCAAAGGAGGACTTCATGTTCACACGCATTCTGACAGGCGGAGCCGTGGCGGCTCTGGCGGGCGCCGCGATGCTGGCGATCTCGGCGAGCTCGGCTTCGGCTTTCACGCTGTCTTCGCCCTCGCTCGAACAGCCGATGGCGTCCTCGCATATCGACCAGGTCCGGTGGTATCGCCATGGCTATTGGGGCGGCCATCGGCATTGGGGCCCCGGTTGGGGTCCGGGTTGGGGCTGGCGCCATCGCCATTGCGGGTATAACCGCTGGGGCTACTGGCGTTGCTGGTGGTGAGGTTCCGATCGTGGCGATGAGCCGTTGACGGCGCGCTGCGCACAGGCCCAGAGATGAAGCGCCGCAAGAACTCCCCCCGCTCTTGCGGCGCGTTCCGAGAAGGGGCGGGCGCTTTCGCCTAAAGTGCAATGTCTTTCAGCCGAATCATCGGACCTTCGCCTTCATCGCGAGCGGAGCGAAGCGATCGTGCGTCCGTGAGGACGCTTTGTCAGCGAGGTGCGAGTCCTCGCGGCGCGGAGCCATACCGCGCGAAGCCGAGAGTAACTGCGTCGTCAACTCGCGCGGCTGGACTTTGCGTCCAG
>JBEKLU010000024.1:0-47081 GCA_050010035.1 Roseiarcus sp. | reverse complement strand
CAAATCAGGCGGCGGAGTCATCCATAGGTTGACTCATATTCGCGCCTCGGCCGCAATGAAAAAATTCGCACCCTAACCGCGTCCGCTCGCGACAGGCCTCAAATCGGACGTGAGCAATTACCCAATACGAGTGCTCTGCTCGGCCATTTTCCTCCGCGCCGACCTTGGCTTTGCACGTTGGGCAGTCGACGATGAATACGGAGGTCGCCATTGCCCTCTCCATTGCAATTCCAAAAAAGTTCTCCAGGGTCGCCGCGAAGCGCCCGCAGGTCAAGTCGCTTGATCAGCTTGATCAGCGATTCATGGACCTCGATCCGACCGCGCGGTACTCCCGCCGTCAATCGACATCCCCTCCCTTGCCCCCGCCCCCGAAACCCTGTTCCCTCCCCTCATGCCCCCCGCCCTGATTCGGAGCCAGCCCGTCGACGACCTCAACGACGCCCAGCGTCTCGCGGTCGAGCATGGCGTCGGCGATCCCGCGGGACCCGCTCCGCTGCTCGTCATCGCGGGCGCCGGTTCGGGCAAGACCAACACGCTCGCCCATCGCGTCGCGCATCTGATCCTCGCCGGCGCCGACCCGAAGCGCATCATGCTCGCCACCTTCTCGCGCCGCGCGGCGGCCGAGCTGAACCGGCGGGTGCAGCGGCTGTTGCAGCGCAAGCTCGCGGCGGAGGCGGCGGCGCGGTCGCTCCCTTCTTACGCCGGCACCTTCCATTCGATCGGCGCGCGGCTGATCCGCGAATACGCGACGCGGCTCGGCCTCGATCCGCAGTTCACCATCCACGACCGCGAGGATTCGGCGGATCTGATGGCGCTCGCCCGTCACGAAGCGGGGCTGTCGCAGACGCAAACGCGCTTCCCCACCAAGGCGACGTGCCTGGCGATCTATTCGCGCGTCGTCAATTCGCGTGAGGCCCTCGGGGAGACGCTCGGCAAGCGCTTCCCCTGGGCCGCCGCGCACGAGGAGGCGTTGCGCGGCCTGTTCGCCGCTTACGTCGAGATGAAGCAGCGCCACGGCGTGCTCGATTACGACGACCTGCTGCTCTATTTCGCCCAGATGCTCAGCGAGGCCGACATCGCGGCGGAAGTCGCCTCCCGCTTCGATCATCTCCTGGTCGACGAATACCAGGACACCAACCGCCTGCAGGCGGAGATCGTGCTGGCGCTGCGCCCGAAGGGACGCGGGCTCACCGTGGTCGGCGACGACGCGCAGTCGATCTATTCCTTCCGCGCCGCGACGGTGCGCAACATCCTCGACTTTCCCCAGAACTTCAGCCCGCCCGCCCGCGTCGTCACGCTCGAGCGAAATTACCGCTCGACGGGACCGATCCTGGCGGCGGCCAACGCCGTCATCGCGTTCGCGCCGGAGCGCTATGCGAAAAACCTGTGGACCGAGCGCGCGGCGGGGGCTCGTCCCGCGCTGGTCACCGTCGGCGAGGAAGTCGACCAGGCGCGGTGCGTCGCCGTCCAAGTGCTCGAAAACCGCGAGGCGGGCGCGAGCCTGAAGTCGCAAGCCGTGCTGTTCCGCGCCGCCCATCACAGCGCGGCGCTCGAGCTCGAGCTGACGCGGCGCAATATCCCCTTCGTCAAGTTCGGCGGCCTGAAGTTTCTCGACGCGGCGCATATCAAGGACACGCTGGCGCTGCTGCGCTTCGCCAGCAATCCGCGCGACCGCGTCGCCGGCTTTCGCGTCGCGCAACTGCTGCCCGGCATCGGCCCGGGCAACGCGGCAAAAATCGTCGACGCGGCGGCGGCGGGCGACGGCTTCGCGACGCTGGCGCAGCTCACGCCGCCCGCCAAGGCGCGCGAGGCTTTCTCAGAATTCGCCGCGCTGCTCGTGCGGCTCGCTTCATGCGCGCTCTGGCCGAGCGATCTCGGCGAGGCGGTGGCGTGGCGGCGCGCCAGCCTCGAAGAATCTTACGACAACGCCGCCTCGCGCGCCGCCGATCTCGACGCGCTGGAGCGCATCGCCGTGACTTTCGCCTCGCGCGAGCGTTTCCTGAGCGAACTGACGCTCGATCCGCCTGACGCGACCAGCGACGAAGCGGGGCCGCCGCACCGCGACGAGGATTATCTCATTCTCTCCACCATCCATTCCGCCAAGGGGCAGGAATGGAAATCGGTGTTCGTGCTCAATTGCGTCGACGGCTGCATCCCCTCGGACCTCGCGACCGGCTCGACCGAGGAGATCGAGGAGGAGCGCCGCCTGCTCTATGTCGCGATGACGCGCGCGCGCGACGAGCTGACGCTGATCGTCCCGCAGCGCTTCTACGTTCACGGCCAGCCGAAGAACGGCGACCGCTGCGTCTACGCCGGCCGCACCCGTTTCATCCCGACGCCGCTGCTGACGCACTTCGACCGCCGGACTTGGCCGCTTGCGACGCCGGAGCCCGCGCCGCGCATCGGCGACGGGCCGAAGGTGGACCTGGCGGCGCGCATGCGCGCGATGTGGCGGTAGGCGCGCCCCTTTCCCCCTTGCGGGGAAAGGTGGAGTCCCGGCTTGCGAACGTTGCGGCCAATCATCCGGGCCCCTCACCCTGCCTCTCCCCGCTTTGCGGGGAGAGGGGCGCGCGGCGCCGTTCTTCTCCTCTCCCCGCGTCTTCGCGGGGAGAGGCAGGGTGAGGGGCGGGGCGAGTTTCCGCGCTGTCGTCAAGACGTGTGAATGCCGTAGGCGAGGGGGGAAGGAAGGCCGCCCTTTCCCACGCCTCGATCGACCGCTCCGCCATCAGGCCCTGCACGAACGCCCACGCCGCTTCGAGCCGCTGCGCGCCCTCGCGCGACAGCCCTTCGCCGAGTTCGAACCTCTCGCCGCGCAGGCACAGCGCGAAGGCCGGCGGCGGGGCGCGGCCTTTGACTTGCGCATAGACGTCGAGCACCGCTTCGGGCGCCAGCGCGTGGGTGGTGTGCGTCATGTCGCGGCGCGGCGCGACGGCGTGGAAGGAAAAGGGCGCCGGCGTGTCGCGCCCCGCGTCGACGAACAGCGCGCAATCGGCGCCCTCGATGTCGAGCGCGTGCTCGATCTGCAACTGATAGTCTTCGACCGTGGTCACCCCGCTCCAGCCCGCCGCGGCGATGCGCGCCAGCATGAGCGGCCCGAGGCCGTCGTCGCCGCGCGCCTCGTTGCCCCAGCCGAAGACGACGAGCCGCACCTCAGCCGCCCTTGCGGGCGCGGCTTACGAGCGCGCCGCTAGCGTCGACGAGATCGACTTCGAGCGGCATCTGCCCGAGCGCGTGCGTGGCGCAGGAGAGGCACGGGTCGTAGGCGCGGATGGCGACCTCGATGTGGTTGAGCAGGCCTTCGGTGACTTCGCGCCCGGTGAGGAAGCGCGCCGCGACGGCGCGGATCGACTCGTTCATCGCCTGGTTGTTGTTGGTGGTGGAGACGATGAGGTTGCAATAGGTGACGAGGTCGTCCTTGCCGACGCGGTAGTGGTGGAAGAGCGTGCCGCGCGGCGCCTCGATGACGCCGATCCCTTCGCCGCGCCGCTCGCCCTTGTCGGCCATCAGCTCCGTGCCGACGATGTCCGCGTCGTCGAGCAACTGGCGCGCCAGCTCCGCCGCGTGCAGCATCTCGATCATGCGCGCCCAATGATAGAGCAGGGCGCCGTGCAGCGGCTTGCCGCCCCCGAGCGCGACGAACTTGCGCCGCTCCTCCTCCGCCTGCGGCGTCGACAGGAAGTCGCAGATCTGCACCCGCGCCAGCGGCCCGACGCGATACCAGCCCTTTTCCGCGCCGAGCGCCTGGATGTGCGGGAACTTCATGTAGCTCCAGGGCTTCACCTCCTCGCGCAAGACCTGCGGGTAGGTCGCATAGTCGATCTGATCGAAGACGGTCCCGCCGTCCGGATCGCGCGCGCGTAAAGACCCGTGATAGAAATCGAGCGCGCCGCGCGCGTCGACGAGGCCCATCATGTTGGCGCGCGACTCGCCGAAGCGGTTGTAGAAGTCCGGGTGGGTCTGGTGCAGCCGCTCGACGAGGCCGACCGACTCGCGCGCCCAGACGACGATCTCGTCGATGTCGCGCCTGAGCGCGTCGCGCTCGTCGACGTGAAGCGCCTTGTTCATGCCGCCGGGGATCGCCCCGGTGCCGTGAATGCGCTTGCCGACGATATGACGGATCACTTCCTGCCCGAATTTTCGCGTCAGCACGCCGCGTTTGGCCAGATCCGGAAACGCCGCCGCGATGCCGACGATGTTGCGGCGCGCCACATCGCTCTCGAAGCCGAGCAGCAGATCGGGCGAGGCGAGGTGGAAGAAATGCAGCGCGTGCGACTGCACGATCTGGCCGTAGTGCAGCAGCCGGCGCAGCTTTTCCGCCGTCGGCGTCAGCGGCCCGTAACCGGCGGCGACGTCCATCGCCTTGGCCGCCGCGAGGTGATGGCTGACCGGGCAGATGCCGCACAGGCGCTGCACCGTGACCGGAATTTCCCAATAGGGGCGCCCCTCGATGAAAGCCTCGAAGCCGCGAAACTCGACGATGTGCAGGCGGACCTGATGGACGCGGTTGTCGTCGTCGAGCAGGATCGTCACCTTGCCGTGGCCTTCGACGCGCGTCAGCGGCTCGATCGCGACCCGGCGCAGCTTGTGCGGGGCGTCCGCTGTTTCGAGGTTGAGCATGGCGGGGCTCCGGTCAGTCGTAGTGGAGAAGCTGATGCTCGAGGCGCGGCATGCGCCCCAGGATCAGATCGGTGAGGAATTTCCAGATCGCGTCCGCCGAGGGCGGGCAGCCCGGCATGAAATAGTCGACGCGCACGATCTCGTTGACGGGATAGACCTTGTCGAACAGCAGCGGCAGCTCGGGATCGTTGGGAATCCGCGCGGCGCCGCCCCGCTCGACATAGACTTTCTCGAGCAGGGCGCCGATGTCGAGATGATTGCGCATCGCCGGCAGCCCGCCGTTGATCGCGCAGGCGCCGACGGCGACGAGAATCTTGGCGTTGGCGCGCAATTCGCGCAGGGTGTGCACGTTCTCGGCGTTGCACACGCCCCCTTCGATCAGCGCGATGTCGCATGGGCCGCAATGCTTGATGTCGGTGAGCGGCGAGCGGTCGAACTCGGCGAGCCCGACGAGATCGAACAGGCGCTCGTCGATGTCGAGCAGCGACATGTGGCAGCCGAAACAGCCGGCCAGCGAAGTCGTGGCGATGCGGATCTTCAGCGGGGCGTCGGTCTGGGCGGGATCGCTCACGTCAGGCCTCCTCGACGGCGCAGCGCCCGGCTTCGGCGCTGATCGGCTCAAGATCATAGAGGCGTTCGCCGATCGGTTGGGCGAAGCCGACGCGCTTGATCAGGATCGCGCCGACCGGGCAGACGTGCGCCGCCTTGTCGGAAATCGAGAAGTTGGTGTCGCCCAATTTGCCCGAGGGCGAATTGACGATGAGATGCGCCTCGAGGCCGCGCCCGGCGAGCGCGAAGACGCCCTTGCCGTCGACGTCGCGGCTGGCGCGCACGCAGAGCTCGCACTGGATGCAGCGGCTGAGGTCGATCAGCGCGTCGGGGTGCGAAGCGTCGACGCCGAGATTGGGGAAGAAATGCACGAAATGCGGCGTCATCATCTCGAATTCGTAGCCGAGCGCCTGCAACTGGCAATTGCCGCTCTTCTCGCAGCCGGGGCAGAAGTGATTGCCCTCGACGAACAGCATCTGCACCAGCGTGCGGCGGTAGGCGTGCAGCTCCGGCGTGTCGACTTCGATTTCCTGTCCCGGCGCCGCCTTCATCGCGCAAGCCGAGGCGCTGCGGCCGTTGACGACGACGCTGCACAACTTGCAACTGCCGTGCGGCGCGAATTCGGGGTGGTGGCAGAGGTGGGGAATATAGATGCCGGCCGAGAGCGCCGCTTCCAGGATGGTCTGGCCCGGCTGAAACGGCGTCGGCTGTTCGTCGATGGTGATGATCGGGTCGACGCTCATCATGGCTCGGCTCCCAAGTGTGCGTCCGCGTCGTCGCGTCCGGAAATCCCTCGGGTCGTAGCCAACGCGGCCTCGAGATCGATGGTCGGCGAGAAATCGCGCCATGACAGGCGCTTCTCGTAGGCGGGGCGGAATTTCTGCCAGGTGTCGTGGATCGCGTTGACCGCGCTCTGGCCGAGCCCGCAATGACTGGTGCGGCGCAGGAGCTCGTAGAGCCGCATCAGTTCGTTGATCTCGTAGCGCGTGCCGCGCCCCGCGGCGATCTTGTCCATGACGTCGCGCACCAGCGCCGTGCCGACGCGGCAGGGCGTGCAGAAACCGCAGCTTTCGTGGGCGAAGAAATGCGAGAAATTGCGCGCGACGTCGAACAGATCGCGATGGGCGCCGAAAATCATGAAGGCGCCGGCGGTCGGCACGTCCTCGAAGGCGATATGGCGGCGGAACTCGTCGGGCGTCAGGCAGACGCCCGAAGGGCCGCTCACCTGCACCGCCGCCACGTCGCCGGCGCCGCAGTCCTTGAGCACCTGCGAGACGCGCACGCCGAAGGGGTACTCGTAGAGCCCCGGACGCTCGCAATCGCCGGACACCGAGAGAATCTTCGTGCCGGTCGAGCGCTTGGTGCCCTCGCCGGCGAAGGCGGCGCCGCCGCGCAGCGCCACCTCGGTCGCCTCGCACAGCGTCTCGACGTTGTCGACGATGGTCGGCTTGCCCAGATAGCCCGAGGTGACGGGGAAGGGCGGGCGTATGCGCGGGCGCCCCGGCTTGCCTTCGAGCGATTCGATCAGCGCCGATTCTTCGCCGCAGACGTAGGCGCCGGCGCCCAGGTGAATCTCGATGTCGAAGTCGAAGCCCGGCGCGCCGCAGATGCTGGCGCCGAGCAGGCGCGCGCGCCGCATCGCCTCCAGTTTCGCCTCGAGCGGGGCGAGCAGGAATTGGTATTCGCCGCGCAGATAGAGGAATCCGCGCACGGCGCCCGCGACGAAGCCGGCGATCGCCATGCCCTCGAACACGCGGGGCGCGTAGGTCTGCAGCAGCACACGGTCCTTGAACGTGCCCGGCTCGCCCTCGTCGGCGTTGCAGACGACGTAATGTTCCGCTCCCGGCGCGTTGCGGCAGGTTTCCCATTTCACGCCGGTGGGGAACCCGGCGCCGCCGCGCCCGCGCAGGTTCGAGCGCTTCATCTCGTCGAGCATGCCCTGGCGGCCGCGCGCGATCGCCGCGCGCAGCGCCTTGCCGGGCTCGAAGGAGCCGCCGAGCAGCGTGTCGGCGCGCCGGATGTTGTCGTCGACGCGGAAATAGTCGGCGGGCCATTCGCGCAAAGGGGCGCGCGCGCGGATGAGGTCGCTGATCTCGTCGACGCGCCGCGCGGTGAGCCGGGTGACGGCGCGATTGTTGACCAGCATCGCCGGCCCCTGGTCGCACATGCCGGTGCACGAGGTCAGATCGACGCTGGCGAGCCCGTCGGGCGAGACTTCGCCGTGCTTCAGCTTCAGGCGCTTCAGCATGTGCTCGTAAAGGTCGAGGCTGCCGAGCATCTGGTCGGTGATGTTGTCGGAGAACAGCAGCCGATAGCGTCCGCGGGGCTTGTCGTACAGGAACGAGTAGAATTGCAGCACGCTCTGCACCCGGACGATCGGAACGCGCAATTGCGCGGCGACGGCCTCGACGGTCTCGGGCGCGATCCAGTCGAGCGCCTCCTGCGCCTCGCGCAGGATCTGCAGGAGAGAGGTCGGATCGCCGCGTCGCCTTTCGACGGCGGCGGCGACGATTTCATCCGCGGACGTCATGCTGGAGGTCTCCCTGAATGGTCGGGCGGAGGTTGAACACACGCTCCCCTTCCCCCCTCGCGGGGGAAGGTGTCATGCGAAGCATGACGGATGAGGGGGGTCGAGCGTAGCGAGACGGATTCAAACACCGCCGTTGCAAGCCGTCGCGCTCCGCGCGACCCCTCTCATCCGGCCGCGCTTCGCGCATCCGCCTTCCCCCCGCAAGGGGGGAAGGGGCGCGCGCCCTTCGAATTCATCGCCGGCACCCTAGCGCCTTCCGCCGCCGACGAACTGACGCGCATCAAACCGCGGCGGGCGACGTCTCACCCCTTCGGCCGAAAGGCCGCGCAGACGTCGGGGTTGGTCTCCAGCCGGTCGCCGCCGATCAGATCGAGGCAATAGGGCACGGCGGGAAACACCGCGTCGAGGCAGGTGCGGATCGCCGCGGGCTTGCCCGGCAGATTGACGATCAGGCTGCGGCCGCGCAGGCCCGCGATCTGGCGCGACAGGATCGCGGTGGGGACCTCCAGCAGGCTGCGCGCGCGCATCAATTCGCCGAATCCGGGCATGAGCCGGTCGCAGACCGCCTCGGTCGCCTCCGGCGTCACGTCGCGCGGGGCGGGGCCGGTGCCGCCGGTGGTCAGGATCAGCGTGCAACGCTCGACGTCGGCGAGGTCGCGTAAGGCCGTTTCGATCGCCTCGCGCTCGTCGGGGATGACGCGGCGCACCGGGCGCCACGACGTCGCCAGGATCGCCGCCAGCGCCTTTTCGATGCCCGGCCCGCCCTTGTCCTCGTAGAGGCCCGCCGAAGCGCGGTCGGAAACCGTGACGACGCCTATGGGAACTTCGCTCACGTCGATCCCTACTTCTGCAAATCGAGAGCCTCAGTCATGTCGGGGCTCGCCGCGTCGCGGGTCGCTAGCGGCGCCAATCCATAGCGCGTTTCGATCAGCTTCAAAATCGCCGTCGTGTCCATCACCGTGTGATCGACGAGGCCGCGCTTGGCGAAGGGCGAAATCAGCAGCGTCGGCACCCGCGTTCCCGGCCCCCAGCGGTCGACGACCGGCGGCGCGACGTGATCCCAGAGGCCGCCGTTCTCGTCGTAGGTGACGATCACCACGCTGTCCTTCCACAGCGGGCTGCGCTCGATGAGGCGCAGCAGCAGCGCGGTGTGATATTCGCCCGCCAGCACGGTCGCATAGCCGGGATGTTCGTTGTCCTCGCCGCTCGGCTTGAAGAAGGCGACCGGCGGCAGGACGCCCTTCTCGATCCCGTCGATGAAATCGGATTCATCCTTCAGATGCGCTTTGGCGCCGGGCGTGCCCAAAGCGGTGTCGGCGAAGAAGGCGAAAGCCTGATGATGGAACTGGAACTGCGGGCCGGGATGGCCGGCCGCCGCGGCGTCCCAGCCGCCCGAATACCACGCCCAGTCGATCCCCTTGGCGTCGAGCCGGTCGCCGATCGTCGGCGCGTCCTGCAAAGGCAGCCGCATGGCGGCGGGAGCGTCGGCCGGGTAGGGCCCGTTGAACGGAAAGAGCGTGTTGACGGCGTAGCCGTCCGGCGTCACCGCGCCGTCCTTGACGAGGACGCCCTTGTCGTCGAGCTGGACGACGAGCCCGGCCGGCGCGTCGGGGTAGCGCGGCGTGCAGGCGCAGACGAGATACAAGTGATTGAGGAACGAGCCGCCGAACGCCGCGTGATGGAAGTGATCCATCAGCACGTAGTCCTTGGCGTATCGCCACAGCGGCATGCGCGAGCCGTCGTAGGTGCTCATCACCAGCCCGCCGGCGTTGGACCAGGCGACGAACTTGTCCATCTTGCCGCCGTCGATCTGCAACTGCTCCTGGTAGAACTTGTGCACGAGATCGCCGGTCGTCTCGCTCAGCGCCGAATAGGCTTCCGCCCGGTACGGCTTGTTGTCGAGCGCAGGGGGAAAGCGCGCGTCGACGGGCGATCCCTTCAGGTTGGTGTCGAGAGCCGGCGGCAGCTTGTCGTAGGGCTTGCCGTCGCGGTCGACCTGGGTCGCGGCGGCGCCGGCCTCGGCGACGCCGTCCGCGCCGGGAAACAGGCCGTAGAGCTGGTCGAAGCTGCGATTTTCGAGATAGAGCACGATGATGTGGCCGATGCGCTCGACGCCGGGCGGCGCTTTTGGCGCTTCGTCGGCCAGGACGCCGCCGCCGAGCGCCGCCAGCAACGCGCCGAGCGCGGCGATGGTCGTCCGCTTTTTCATTCGTCCCTCCCGCTTGGCCGAAACCAACCGCAAGCGTCATCGATCGGGACGGTGACCGTATGATGACGGGGCGCCGTCACCCCCCGCCGCCCGGCGTCAGCGCGCGCACCGCCTCCTCCACGCTGTGGAAGAGGTGGTCGCGGCCCACCAGCGCCTCCAGCCCCTGGCGGGCGAAGCTTGCCTGAGCGCGCACCGACTCCAGCCGCGCGAAAGCGACGTCGACGCCGTCGGCGCGCAGGCGTTCGACGACGTCGCCGAGGACCTTGGCGCCGGTGTAGTCGATTTCGACGATCGCGTTGGCCTCGATGACCAGCAGCCGTATTCCCGCTTCCGGCAGCGCCCGGATCGCCTGCTGGAACTCGTAGGCGTTGAGGAACGACAGCGGCGCCTGCAGCGCCACGACGCGCACTCCGGGCACGGTTTCGCCGCGTTGCAGGGTGCTCGCCGGCCACCAGATCGACGTGCCGGGGATGCGCTCGAACTCGACGGTGCGGGCGCGCGTCGTCGTCCAGACGCCGTGCATCAGCGACAGGATGATGCCGACGGCGACGCCCTGCTGGATCGGCAGCACGAGGATCGCCAGCATCGTCGCGGCGATGAGGGCGAATTCGGGGCGGCTGCGCCGCCATACGTCGAGAATCGCCGACACCCGCACGATGCGCTGCGCCACGAACAACAGCACGCCGGCGAGCGCCGCGTGCGGCACGTGGGCGATGAGGCCGGCGCCGAAGGCCGACAGCGCCAAGGCGAGCGCGGCGCAGACGAGCGCGCCGAGCTGCGTTACGCCGCCGGTCTCGGAAACGACCGCCGTGCGCGGCGGGCTGGCGTTGAGCGGAAAGGCGCCGATCAGGCCGGCCAGCATATTGGCCGCGCCTAGACCGACGAAGTCGCGGTTGACGTCCGGGCCGCGGGCGAGGTCGGAGACGAAGCTGCGCGTCGTCGCCGCCGTCTGCACCATGACGACGATGGCGACGATCAGGGCGAGGGGCGCGATTTGCGGCAGGTCGCCGAGCCAAACCTGCGGAATCGAGAATTTCGGCGTCGCCGCCGCCAGCGCGCCGACCGTGGCGACGCCGTGCGACTCGAGCCCGAACGCGACGACCAGCGCGGTGGCGAGCGCGACCCCGATCAGCGCGCCGGGAAAGCGCGGATTGATCCGTTCGCTGGCCAGCATGATCGCGAGCACGCCGAGGCCGATGCCGAGCGCCGCCCAATTCGTCGCCCCCAGCCGAGCGGCGAGCGCGGCGACCTGCGCGATCAAAGTCCCCGTCGGCGCCTCGAGGCCGAGCAGCGCCGGCGCCTGGCTGACGACGATGTGGCCGGCAATGCCGGCGAGGAACCCGGTGGTGACCGGGATCGACAAGAGATCGGCGATGAAGCCGAGGCGAAAGACGCCGGCGGCTGCAAGCGCGAGGCCGACGCCGAGCGCGAGCATCGCAGCGTCGGCGGCGTAGTGCGGCGAGCCGCTCGTCGCCAACAGCGCCAGCGCCCCGGCGAAGATCGGCGCGATCGTCGAGTCCGCGCCGACCGACAGGAGGCGGCTGGCTCCGAACACGGCGAAGCCGACCGCCCCGGCGACGAGCGCGAGAAAGCCGACTTCGGCCGGAAATCCGGCGAGGCGCGCCGTCGCCATCTGTTCCGGGATGGCGATCGCGGCGAGCGTCACGCCCGCGACGGCGTCGGCGCCGAGATCGGGCAAGCGCCATCCCGCGAACGATTGGAAGAGCGGCCAGGGGCGGAACGGCGTGGCGGTGGATTTCTCGCTCATCGGCGCCGTTTCCTCCGGTGCGCGGTGCTGGTGGACCCAGGCGCATTGAGTCCAATTCGCGCCGCGGCGTCAATGCGGCTTGTGACTTTTGCCGAGGCGCGCGATAGCTTGGGCGCGACGGCGCGGGGTTTGGCGATGTTGACGCGACGACTGGCCCTGGCGATCGGCCTCCTGTGCGGTCTCATCGGCACGCAATGGCCGGAATTCTCGCAGCAATACCGTCAGCGGCTCGGCGGCGCGCTCGACGAGCTCAGCCGGATCGTCGCCGCGTTCGACGCGGAGGCGGCGAGCCGTTCGCTGACGCCGGCCGAAGGCGTCGCCCGGCTGAAGGACAACGCCGATCCGCTGGCGCGCGAGCGCGGCGCCGCCATCGAAGGCGACATCGCCCGTCAGGCGCGGCTGCAGCGGCAGCTCGAAGCGTTGCGCGACGCCGGCCCGCTCGAGCGCCTGATCGTCATGGCGCGCGACCTCGATCCGGCGACCGCGAGCCGGACGCTGCGCGATTTCGAGCCCGCCGTTCCCGTGACCGCCGAATCGCTGGTCGTCGGCGCCCTGGCGCTGGTCTGGGGCTGGGGCGCGACGCATCTCTGCGCCTGGCCGATCCGGCGGCGCTGGCAGGCGCGGCGGGCGGCGGGGCGGGCCGGCGCGGCGTGAGGCGAAGGCCGAGCGCGAGAGCCGGACATCGAGGCGCCTGACGCGCCTTCGCGCCCCGAATACTCGAAAGGCGAGAGAAGTTGCAATCCGACGAGCAATTTAACCCTGGGGAAACCGCTCGCCTCTAAACTGCGCGCCGTCGACCGGATGCGCAGGGCAGCCGCACGGGGCGTCGTCGGGGGCAGCACATGATGAAGACCGTCGCTCGGTTCGCCCGATCGCAGTCCGGCGCGACCGCGGTCGAATATGCGCTCATCTGCATGTGCGTCGTGCTGGCGATCGTCGTCTCGGTCGCCAACCTGGGGACGCAACTGAACAACACCTACGTCCAAATCGACGGCAGTTTCAATTAGACGGGCTCGGCCGGGGCGAGTTGGCGCCGCCGGCGGCCTCAGCGCGCGTCCTCGAGGATCAGCGCGGCGGTCTTGGCGGCGACCATCATCACCGCGGCGTTGATGTTGCCCGAGACGATGTTGGGAAAAACCGACGCGTCGACCACGCGCAAGCCCTCGAGCCCGTAGACGCGCAGGCGCGCGTCGACCGCGCCGTTTTCGCCGTTCGGCGCCATCCGGCATGTGCCGACGGGATGATAGACGGTTCCGGCGCGCCGGCGGAAATCCGCGATCAGTTCGGCGTCGCTGCGAACCTGCGGCCCCGGCGCCAGCTCGGCCTCGACGACGTCGCGCAAAGCGGGCTGGGCGGCCAACCGGCGCAGCAGCTTGACGCCCTCGAGGCAGGTCTCGACGTCCTCGCCGGTCGCCAGCGCGTTGGCGACGATGCGCGGCGGCGCGAGAGGATCGGCGGAGCGCGCGAGAATGCTGCCGCGGCTGGTCGGCCGGCAATTGGAGAGCCCCAGCGAGAAGCCGGGAAACGGGTCGGGGGTCAGCAGCGGCCGGGCGCCCGCCTCGGCGCCGAGCGTGCTGATCGCCTGAAGATAGAGCTGGATGTCGGGACGCTTCAGCTCGGGGCGGGTGCGCACGAAGCCGCCGGCCTGATTGAGGCTGAGGCTGAGGGGCCCGCGCGAGCGGATGAGGAAATCGAGCCCCGCCAACAGCTTGCCGCGCCAGGGGCGAAGCGCCTGGTTGAGCGTTTTGATGCGGCTGCGGTAGGTGTAGTTGATGCCGATATGGTCCTGGAGATGATGTCCGACCGCGGGGCTGTCGGAAAGGACCTCGAGGCCCAGAGCGGCCAGAAGCGCGCCCGGCCCGACGCCCGAGAGGTGCAGGAGTTGCGGCGAATTGACCGCGCCCGCGGCGAGGATCACCTCGCGCCGCGCGCCGACGACGCGGGTTTGACCGCCGCGCCGGATTTCGACGCCGCTCGCCCTTCGCCCCTGGAACACGACGCGCGTGACCATCGCCTCGCTGAGGACGCTGACGTTTGCCCGCTGGGCGGCGGGCCGCAGGAACGCCTTGGCGGCGGACATGCGCCAGCCGTTCTTGACGTTGATCTGGTAGACGCCGATCCCTTCCTGCGCGGCGCCGTTGAAGTCGCTGTTATAGGCGAAGCCCGCCTGTCGGCCCGCCTCGAGGAAGCGCCGCGCCAGCGGATGCAGCCGGTCCACGACGTCGCGGACGCTGAGCGGGCCGCCCCGGCCGCGCCAAGAATCTTCGCCGGCCTCGTTGTCCTCGATCGCTTTGAAGAAGGGCAGGCAATCGGCGTAGCTCCAGCCGGGATTGCCTTCCCCCGCCCAATCGTCGAAATCCTCGGCGCCGCCGCGCACCCACACCATGGCGTTGATCGAGCTGGAGCCGCCGAGCACTTTGCCGCGCGGCCAATAGTCCGAGCGCCCGGCGAGGCCCGGATCGGGCTCGGCCTGATAGGCCCAGTTGAGGCTATGATCGTAGAAGGTCTTGCCGTAGCCGAGCGGCATCTGCACCCAGAACCGCCGGTCCGTGCCGCCCGCTTCGATCACCGCGACGCTGTGGCGCCCGCTCGCCGAAAGCCGCTCCGCCAGCACGCATCCCGCCGATCCCGCGCCCACGACGACGAAATCGAAGACCTCGCCCATCTCAAACGCTCCGCCCCATGGGATGGGTTCGGGCGGCCGCGGGGGAGGCAGTGAGCATTGGAACTCGCTTTCGCGCGGTCTGAACCGTCGCGCCGGAAGCTATAGCCGCTCGCTCGCCGGCGCGCCACGGCACCGAGGGACGCGCGAGGGTCGGTCCGCTCTTCGGCCGAGCGGCGCGGCGCGGTTCGCCCGACCGCGTCCCGCCGCCCGCGCTGGCCTCGAGGCCGGCCATGCACTAACGTTCGCTTCGAACGAGTCGAGGGGGGCCGATCGCGGCCACTCGTCGCCGATGACGGGGGTCCAGGGAGGAAGCCATGAAACGATGTCGAGACATTCCATTGCGCGCGGCGATCGCGCGCGGCGCATTCGCCGCAGGCCTTGTCGGCGCCACCCTCGCGGCGGGGTCGCTCGCTTGGGCGCAGGACAACGGCCCGATCAAGATCGGCGTGATCGCCGAAGCGCAGGCGGTCGCCGGTTCGTCGATCCCGCTGGCCGCGCAACTCGCCGCCGACGAGATCAACGCCGCCGGCGGCGTCGACGGCCGCAAGATCGAAATCGTCTCGTACGACAACCATTCGTCGTCCGCCGAGTCGGTGCGCGCCTTCCAGCGCACCGTCAGCGAGGACCACGTCGACGCGGTCATCGCCAGTTATGTCAGCGAAGTCGTTCTCGCGCTGGAGCCTTGGTCGGCGCGCCTGAAAACGGTGTTGGTGACGCCCGGCGCGGCCTCCGACGTCATTACCGCCAACATCGCCAAAGACTATGAGCACAACAAATATACTTTCCATGGTTATCTGACCTCGGGCTCGCTGTCGCGGCTCGTATGCGACGCGGCCAAGGACATGCTGGTCGACGGACTCAAGATGAAGACCGCCGTGATCATGAGCGAGGACGCCGCCTGGACGACGCCGCTCGACGCCGGCTATGTGGAATGCCTGCCGAAGATCGGTTTGCAAGTGCTCGACCATATCCGCTTCTCCCCGGACACCACGGATTTCACTCCGATCTTCAACAAGATCGAGGGCGAGAAGCCCGACGTGATCATCACCGGCATTTCCCATGTCGGCGTGCAGCCGACGGTGCAATGGAAGAGCCAGCAGGTGCCGATCCCGATGTTCGGCATCGCCTCGCAGGCGACGAACTCGACCTTCTGGAAGGACACCAACGGCGCGGCCGAGGGCGTGCTCTATCAGGGCGTTTCCGGGCCGGGCGTCGCGGTGACGCCGAGGACGCTGCCGTTCGTCGACGCCTTCGTCAAGAAGTTCGGCAACACGCCGTCCTATTGCGGCTACACCGCCTATGACGAGGTCTATTTCATCGCCGACGCCATCCATCGCGCCGGCTCGACCGACGCCGACAAGCTCGTCGCCGCGCTGGAGAAGACCGATTACGTCGGGACGATCGGCCGGGTTCAGTTCCTGCCCCAGGGCGACCCCCATGTCCACGGCCTGAAGACCGGGGCGGGCCTCATCACCGGGCTGCTGCTGCAATGGCAGCACGGCGAGCAGATCAACATGTGGCCGGCGGATCTCGCCAAGGGCAAGCTGACGTTCCCCTCCTTCGTCAAGGTCGGGGCCGGCGACTGAGCCGGAACCGCGCGGCGGAGACGGAGAGCGAGCGATGCTGTTCTGGCAGATACTGATCGACGGCTTCGCCATCTCTTCGCTCTACGCCTTGGGCGCGACCGGCTTTACGCTGATCTTCGGCGTCACCGGCGTGCTCAACCTTTCGCACGGCGCGATCATGGTCGCGGCCGCGGTGGCCGCTTGGGCCGCCGCCGGAAGTCTGGGCGTCGGCAACTATCTCGGCGCCGCTTTCGGCGTTCTGATCGGCCTGCTGCTTTCGCTGGCGACGTATTTCGTCGTCGTCAGACGCCTGCAGAATTCGCAGAAGATTCGCGAGGAGGAGAAGGAGATCTTCATCCTCACCGCGACGCTGCTGTGGGGCATCATGATCCAGGAGGCGATCGCCTATCTCTACACCAACAACGCCAAGACGGTGACGCCGATCGTCGACGGCGTGGTGTCGATCGTCGGCGTGCGCACGCCGGCGAACGAAATCTTCACCGCCTTGGTCTGCTGTCTGACGATCGGCGCGCTCTGGCTCTTCGTCAATCGCACGCGCGCCGGCAAGGCGGTGCTCGCCGCGTCGATGAATCCGCGCGGCGTCACGTTGCTCGGCATCGAGTTGTCGGCGGTCTATGTCGCCGTCTGGGCGCTCTATGGGACGCTGGCGGGGATCGCGGGCGTGCTGCTCGGCATGTTCCTCGGCGTGTCCTCCTACAGCGCCGGCCCGCTGACCGCGAGCGCGTTCTCGATCGTGGTCCTCGGCGGCCTGGGCAGCGTCTCCGGCTCGCTCATCGCCGCCTATCTCGTCGGCTATCTCGAAACCCTCACCGCCTATCTCGTGTCGCCGGCCTACAGGGCCATCCCCGCGCTGCTGCTGCTCGTCGTGGTGATGTACGTGCGCCCGCGCGGATTGCTCGGCAGGCGCTAGAACCATGCTCCGCCGCATCCTCCGCTCGCCGACCGTCTGGATCAGCCTGATCGTCGTCCTCGCGGCCGCGACCCTGCCGCTGTACGTGTCCGGCTATATTCTCGGCCTTCTCACCATCGCCTATTTCTTCGGCGTGTTCTCGATGGCGTGGGACCTCCTGTTCGGCTTCGCCAACGAAGTGAACTTCGGCCCCACGTTCCTGATCGGCCTGGGCGCCTACACGGCCGGCATCCTCGACAACCTGTATCAGCCGCCGATTTTCGTCTGCGTGGCGGCGGGCGTCTTCGCGGCGGTGACGGGCGGCGTCGTGCTGGCCCTGCCGGCGCTCAGGGTGCGCGGTCCCTATTTCGGCCTCACCACGCTGGTCGCGGTTCTGATTCTCCAGAACTTCATCGTCGTCGCGGCGGGGCTGACGGGCGGCGAGATCGGCCTGACCGTCCCCGACGTCATCTCGATCGACGACAAGGTCAACTACTGGATTTCCCTCGGCTTCATGAGCGTCAGCGGCGCGATCCTGTACGGCCTGTCGCGCTCGCCCGTCGGGCTGATCCTGCAGGCGAGCGGTCAGGACCCCGTGCAGGCCGGCGCGCTCGGGTTCAACGTGACCAAGCACAAGCTCGCGGCCTTCGTCGTCAGCGCGTTCTTTTCCGGGCTCGCCGGCGCGCTGATGGTCTTCTATCTCGGCGCGGCGTCGGTCGGAACCTTCGTCGACGTGACGGTCGGCGTGCAGGTGATCGTCGGCGCCGTGCTCGGCGGACGGCGCACGATCCTCGGCGCGGCGCTCGGCGCGACGTTCCTGATCGTCATGGGCGAAAGCCTGCGTCCCCTGGGCGATCTGGCGACCTTCATCGTCTCCGCGATCGCGCTGGTGGTGGTGCTCGTGTTTCCCGGCGGCCTGCTCGGCATGGTCAAGGGCGCGCGGGAGGCGGCATGAGCGCGGCGGGCGTCCATCTCGAGGTCGAGGGCCTCTACAAGCGTTTCGGCGGGCTCACCGCCGTCAAGGACGTCAGCTTCTCCATCAGGGGCGGCGAGATTCTCGGTTTGATCGGCCCGAACGGGTCGGGCAAGTCGACGGTGATGAAGTCGATTCTCGGCGTCGAACGGCCGACCGCCGGGTCGGTGCGCGTCAACGGCGTCGAGGTCGCCGGCTGGCCGCCGCACAGGATCGCGCGGCTCGGCGTCGGGATGGTGTTCCAACATTCGCGTCCGCTGCATCGGCAGACGGTTCTCGAGAACATCGTCCTCGGGCTCCTGCCCGACAGGTTGCTGGATTTTCTTCCCGACGCCGCCGTCGAGCAGCGCGCGCGCGCGATCGCCGAGCGCGTCGGGCTGGGCGCGGCGCTCGATCGGCGGCCCTCGACCCTGCCGTTCGCCGACCTGCGCAGGATGGAGATCGCCAAAGCCATCGCCCGCAATCCCAAAGTGGTGCTGATCGACGAACCCTTCGCCGGCCTGACGGCGCGCGAAACGGCGGCGTTCGCCAGGCTGATCGTCGAAATGCGCGACGACGGCCGAGCGGTGCTGGTCGTCGATCACAACGTCAAGAGCGTCTCCGCGCTGGTCGATCGCATTTACGCCATGTACGTCGGCGAGCGGATCGCCGAGGGCTCGGTGCAGGAGGTCATGCAGAACGAAACGGTGCGCCGGGTCTATCTCGGCGGCGCCCTGGAGACGGCGGCGCGTCCCGAATCCGCGTTTCGCGACGTCCAGACGCCCTTCCTCGAAGTCCGGGATCTGAACGTCTTCTACGGCAAGGCGCAAGCTCTGGAGAACGTGTCGATCCACGTCCACCAGGGCGAATTCGTTTCGATCGTCGGGCTGAACGGAGCGGGCAAGACGACGCTGTTCAACGCAATCTCGGGCCTTGCGCCCTATTCGGGCGAAATCCGTCGGCAGGGCCGATCCCTGCGCGGCAAGAGCGCCGCCTCGATCGCGCGCGAGGGCATCGTGCAATCGCCGGAAGGGCGCGAGCTCTTCACCGAGATGACCGTTCGCGAGAATCTCGAGATGGGCGGCGGCCGCCAGGAAGAGAAGGACCGGCGCGAACGCCTGGGATGGCTCTTCGACCTGTTCCCGATCCTGAAGGCCAGGGCGAATCAGACCGCCGGCACGCTCTCCGGCGGCGAGCAGCAGATGCTCACGATCGCTCGCGCCTTGATGATGAATCCCGACTTGCTGATCCTCGACGAACCGACGCTCGGCTTGGCGCCCGTCATCCTGGAGCAAATCTCCAAAGCGCTCGAGCGGCTGCGCCGGACCACGCCGATCACGGTGCTCCTGGGCGAGCAGAACGTCACCTTCGCATTGCCCCACGCCGATCGCGTCTACGTTCTCGAGCACGCCCGGATCGTCTGGGAGGGGGCCCCCAGCCGCTTCGCGAGCGACATCGGCGAGCGCTACCTGTAGCGGCCGAAACGCGCGCCCGCCGCCGATTCGCCCTACAGCCGCCGCGAGCGCAAGTCGGGCAAGAAATAGGTCAGCAGCCCGATCGCCGGCAGGAAGGCGCATACTTGGTACACGAAGGTCAGGCTGGTGCGGTCGGCGAGCGCGCCGAGCGCCGCCGCGCCGATGCCGCCCAGGCCGAAGGAAAGGCCGAAGAACAGGCCGGCGATCGCGCCGACGTTGCCCGGCGTCAATTCCTGCGCAAAGACGACGATGGCCGAAAACGCCGAGGAGAGGACGAGGCCGATGGCGACGCTGTCGATGACGGTGCCGACGAGGCCGAGATGCGGCAGCAGCAAAGTGAACGGCAGCACGCCGAGGATCGACAGCCAGATGACGAACTTGCGTCCGTATCGGTCGCCGATCGGCCCGCCGGCGTAGGTTCCCGCCGCGACGGAGCCGAGGAAGACGAACAGCATGACCTGCGACGTCTGCACGGAAACATGGAAGGTTTGGATCAGGTAGAAGGTGTAATAGTTCTGCAGGCTGGAGAGATAGAACATCTTGGAGAACACCAGCGCCACCAGGATGATCATGGTGCGGACCACCTGGGCGCGCGGCAGCGCGCTGGCGCGCGGCGCGGCGGCGGCCTTGCGCGCGGCGCGATGGGCGGCGTGCCAACGAGCGATGCGGGTCAGCAGCACGATGGCGGCGAAGGCGAGCGCGGTGAACGCCAACACCGAACGCTGGCCGAAGGGCACGACGATGAACGCCGCCATCAGCGGCCCGAGCGACTGGCCGAAATTGCCGCCGACCTGGAACACGCTCTGCGCGAAGCCGTAGCGTCCGCCGGAGGCCGCGCGCGCGGTTCGCGACGCCTCGGGGTGGAAGATCGCGCTGCCGACGCCGATCATCGCCACGGCGGTCAGCAACAACGGGTAGTTCCAGCCGAACGCCAGCACCACGAGGCCGCTCAGCGTGAACGCCATCGCCGACGGCAGGGCGTAGGTCAGCGGGCGTCTGTCGGTGAAGAGACCGATGAACGGCTGTAGCAGCGAGGCGGTGATCTGGAAGGCGAGAGTGATCAGCCCGGTCTGGAAATACGTCAGCGAGAATTCCTCGCGAAACACCGGATAAAGCGCCGGGGCGAGCGACTGCATCATGTCGTTGAGCATGTGCGAGGCGCTGGTGGCGAAAATGACGCCGTAGGCGGTCGCGTGCAGGGCGCGGCGGGCCGCGCTCGAAGCGACGTCATCGACGCCCACGCGGGCGGGGTTCCGAGCAAGGGTCAAAGGGATTTCTCGTTGCACGCGCGCTTCGCGGTCGAAACGCGCGCAGGACGTTCCCTAGCGCCGCACGACGCGCGGCGCCAAGGCTCGAAGCGGGTCGCTCAACGCATTGTGATGAGCGGCCGCGGGCGGGGAGCGCTATTTGGGCGCCAGCACCATCACCATCTGACGGCCTTCCATCAGCGGCTCGGCCTCGACCTTGGCGATCGGCGCCGTTTCCGTCCTCACCCGCTGCAGAAGCTTGAACCCGATGTCCTGATGCGCCATTTCGCGGCCGCGGAAGCGCAGGGTCACCTTGACCTTGTCGCCTTCCTCGAAGAAGCGGCGCACCGAGCGCATCTTCACTTCGTAGTCGTGGTCGTCGATGCCGGGGCGCAGCTTGATCTCCTTGATCTCGACGATCTTCTGGCGCTTGCGCTGCTCGGAGGACTTCTTCTGCTCGAGGAAGCGGAACTTGCCGAAATCGAGGATCTTGCACACCGGCGGGCTGGCGTTGGGCACGATCTCGACGAGATCGAGGGCGGCCTCCTCGGCCAATTGCTGCGCATCGGCGATGTTGACGACGCCGCGGTTCAGCCCTTCGGCGTCGATGAGTTGCACTTGGACGGCGTGAATATCGCGGTTGACGCGGGGCCCGCCTTTCTCCGGCGCCGCGGTCGACTTCATGGGACGACGAATGGCTGCTCTCCTCGAATTGTTGCAACGGCAGGTTTGAAAACGACGCGACCCCTCGCCCGGCGTCCAGCCCGGCGAATGAATCGAGCCGCGGATTGTCCATGGAATGCGGGGACAAGTCAATCGCCCGGCGCGCGCGCCCGGCGCGCGCGAAGCGCCAGAGTTCGCACGCGCGCGTCAGCCGGAGGCCGCGATTTTCTCGCGCGGCGCTAGACAGAAAAGCGGATCGCATCAAGCCGCTGCGTTTGGCGGCCGCATCGGTGGCGTCCAGCAAGCCTTGGTCCAGCGAAATGCTGGCTTTCGCCGGGCGACCGGACTCGATGACGAGGGGCACGCCGACAAGAACCGCTCCCTCCGCCAGCGCCGCGACGGCGTCGGGATCGCGGCGCAAGGCCTCGATCGTGCGCGGCGCGGAGGTTTCGCCCGCCGCGGTGGCGTCGTGCACCCATTCGCCCAGTGCGGCGACGGCGTTGGCGTAGCAGACGACCCGCGCCAGCCACTCGTCGTACTGATCTTTGAGCGGCGGCTGGCGCGCCTCGATCAGGCGGAAGTCCGCCGGCATGAATTTCATCATCCGCCGGCGCGCCGAATTGCCTGACATCAGCGCGTCGAAATAATCCTGGAATTGGCGGATCTGGTCGATCGTCCAGTCCTTCGGCAGGGTGGCGAAGGCGTCGGGCGCGCTTCCCGTGCGGTAGTAGTCGAGCGTCGCCGCGTCGCGCCGCAGCGCGATGTTGACGGTGAGCGCGATCTGCTCGACCGGGCTCATGCCGTAGAGCCGGTGCGAGCGGACGTTGCGCGGCAGGTAGAGCAGCTCGTCGGAGGAAAAGTCCGCGGCGGGAACGCCGTGCAGAATCTGCTGATAGGCGGGGTCGGGCGCTTCAGGCGAGCGCCCGTCCTCGCCGATCAGCGGCGTGATCGTCGAGCCGTCGATGACGTCGAGGCTGTAGAGGGAGCCGCCGCGAGTGAAGCGCGGATAAACGCAAGCCGCGTCGGTGACCAGCATGTCCTCGAGCAGCATGCGCAGCCAGGCGGCGAAGGCGTGGCGCCGGTCGGCTTTACGGGGACGGGTCGCTTTACGGGGACGGGGTCGCTTTACGGGGCTTTACGGGGACGGGGGGCTTTACGGGGACGGGCTTTACGGGGACGGGATACGGGGCTTTACGGGGACGGGATACGGGCTTTACGGGGACGGGATACGAATTGCCCAATTTCGCGACCCGCAGTCGGCGCCGGACCTTCTCGACCGGAGCCGCCCCGCCCCTCTCCGTCACACACCGAGCCGCCGAAGTTGCACGGCGCCGGCGTCGCGGCGGTCGGCTTTCGCGTTGGCGCATGCGACGCCGCGCTCGCCCCGAGGCCCCTGCCGGAAATCGCCGCCGACAATTTCTTTCCGATAATCCGAATTCGCGCTATGTTGAATCGCGAGCGCCTTCGGCGGCGGCGTCGAGCCGCTCGGCGCGGCCGAGACGACGCAAAAAACGGAGAAAACGCGATTCCGGCTCGACTGACCGACAACCCCTTGATTTCCCTCGAAACGGCCAAGGAAAAAGTTTGGAAATCCTTGGAAAAGTTTGGAATTTCCTTGGAATTTCTTTGGAAAAGTTTGGAAATACTTGGAAAAGCTTGGAAAAATTTGGGGTCACGGCGACACGATGCTCAACCCCAATGGGCCGGCATCGGCTGGCGAGCGAAGCCCTCGCTGCGCGACGAGGCGGCGGAAAATTTCCTCGCAAACTCTTGAAAACAAACCATCGCGCCCGAAAATGGCGCCGGCCTCGGCCGGTTCGGCCGCCGCCCCCGCGGCGCCGCTCGGCTCGCCGCTGTCGCCGCCCCGTTCGCCCTCCCCGCCCCCCTCACGCCGCCAGGTCCGCGACGATCGAATCGAGCAGCGGCATTCCCGTATGCGTCACCCGGATGCGCCCCGCCTCGTCCTCTTCGATGAAGCCCTCGGCGGCCAGATCGTCGATCTGGCGCTGCTCGAGCGGGCGCCCGCTCAAGGCCTCGAAGCGCGCGCGGTCGACGCCTTCGCGAAGCCGCAGGCCCATGAGCAGGAATTCGTCGCCCTGCTCCTCGGCGCTCAGCGGCGCGTTCTCGATCAGCCCGTGGCCTTCGCTCTCGACCTGGGTGAGCCACATCTCGGGATGCTTCTCGGTCGCCTGGGCGCGGCGGCCCTCGGGCGTGATCAGGCGGCCGTGCGCGCCGGGGCCGACCCCGGCGTATTCGCCGTAGCGCCAATAGACGAGATTGTGCCGGCTCTCGGCGCCGGGCCGCGCGTGGTTGGAGACTTCGTAGGCGGGAAGGCCGGCGCCTTCGGCGATCTCCTGCGTGGCGTCGAACAGCGCGCGCGCGAGGTCCTCGTCGGGAATCGCCAGCTTGCCCGCCCGCCACAGCCGTTCGAAGATCGTCTCTGGCTCGATGGTGAGCTGGTAGAGCGAGAGATGCTCGCCCGCCAGTTTGATCGCCTCGCGCAATTCGGCGCGCCAGGCTTTCTCGCTCTGGCCGGGGCGCGCATAGATCAAGTCGAAGGAATAGCGCGGGAAGATCGAGGCGGCGATTCGGACCGCCTCCACCGCCTCGGCGACGTCGTGGCGCCGGCCGAGCGCCTTCAGGTCGGCGTCGTCGAGCGCCTGCACGCCGAGCGACAGGCGGTTGACCCCGGCGGCGCGATAGCCGCGGAAGCGCCCGGCCTCGACGCTGGTGGGATTGGCCTCGAGCGTGATCTCCGCGTCGGGCTCGACGCTCCAGTTCGCGGCGACCGCGTCGATGACGCTCTGCACCGTTTGCGGACGCATCAGCGAGGGCGTGCCGCCGCCGAAGAAGATCGAGCGCACCGTCCGTCCGGGCGCGATCGCCGCGCGATGGGCGAGTTCGGCGCGCAGCGCTGAAACGAATCGCTCTTCGTCGATCGGCGCGGCGCGCACGTGCGAGTTGAAATCGCAATACGGGCACTTGGCGAGGCAAAACGGCCAATGCACGTAGACGCCGAAGCCGGCCTCGGCGTCGGCGAGTCCGGCCGGCGGGCGCGCCTGCAGCGGCGCAACGGTCTCTATCTGCGTCATCGTCGCCTTATGCCAGCTTGCCGGGCGCTGCGCCAGATTCTTTGCTATCTCTCGCACGGGGACCGTTGGTCCGACGAGGAGGAGAAGCGCTGAGATGTCCGAATCCTTCGAGGTGAAATCCGTGTGGCGGGAGACGGGCGGTCATCGGCGCTGGCTCGCCGACGAGGCCGACGCCCTGTTCGCCTTTTACGAAGTCGACCTGATCCATCCCGCCGGCGGCTTCGCGACGCTCGACGCTTCCGGGCGCGCGATGGCCTGCGAGACGGCGCATCCGCTCCACGTCACCACGCGCATGGTGCATTGTTTCGCCATCGCCCATCTCCTCGGGCGGCCCGGCGCCGCCGACATCGTCGATCACGGCATGGAAGCGATTCGCACGCGCCACCGCGATTCGCGACACGGCGGCTATTTCTGGTCCTTCGACGACGAGGGGCCGCGCCAGCGCGACAAGCTCGCCTACGGCCACGCTTTCGTGCTGCTCGCAGCCGCCAGCGCCAAATGCGCCGGCCACCCGCAAGCCGACGCGCTGCTCGCCAACGTCGCCGACGTTCTCGAGACGCGGTTCTGGGAGGCGAAATACGGCGCCGGCGCGGAGGAATTCCGCGACGACTGGTCGCCGTTCAGCGCCTATCGCGGCCAGAACGCCAACATGCATCTGACCGAGGCGTTGATGGCGGCGTTCGAGGCTACGGCCGAGCGCGGCTTTCTCGACAAGGCCGAGAGCGTCGCCGATCGCATTCTGCGGCGAAACGCGGCCGCGGCCGACTGGCGCGTGCCCGAGCATTATTCGGCCGATTGGACCGTCGATCGCGAGTACAAGGGCTCGGACATGTTTCGTCCCTACGGCGTCACGCCGGGGCACTCGTTCGAGTGGTCGCGCCTGGCGCTGCAACTCTGGGAGCTCGGCGAGCGCCGGCTCGCCTGGCTGCCCGAGGCGGCGCGCTCCCTCTTCGCGCGCGCGGTCGGCGAGGGCTGGGACCAAGCGCGCGGCGGCTTCTACTACACGCTCGAATGGAGCGGCGCGCCGCGCGTGCGCGACCGGCTGTGGTGGCCGTGCTGCGAAGGGGTCGGCGCCGCGACGTTTCTCGGCGCGCTCGACGGCGGGGCGTTCTACGAGGACTGGTACCGCCGCATCTGGAGCTTCTCGGCGCGTCATTTCATCGACCGGCGCCAGGGCGGCTGGCGTTGCCAGCTCGACGATTCGCTGCGCCCGATCGACGGCTATTTCGTCGGCAAGCCCGACCTCTATCACGCCCTGCAGGCCTGTCTCATCCCGCTCTATCCGACGAACGGCTCCCTGACGCGCGGGATTCTCGGCGCGCCGGGAGGCGGCGGCGCTTGAAGGTCACAGCCCCTCGAACAGCGCCGTCGAGAGATAGCGCTCGGCGAAGGACGGCACGATGATGACGAACGTCTTGCCGTCGTTTTCCGGCCGGCGGGCGACGTCGATCGCCGCCGCGATGGCGGCGCCGGAGGAAATGCCGACGGGGATGCCCTCGAGCCGCGCCACCAGCCGCGCCGTGTCGAACGACGTCTGGTTGCCGACGGTGACGACCTCGTCGATGAGGCTGCGGTCGAGGACCGCCGGCGCGAAGCCCGCGCCGATGCCCTGGATCTTGTGCGGGCCGGGCGCGCCGCCCGACAGCACCGCCGAATCTTCGGGCTCGACCGCGATCATCTTGACGCTCGGCTTGCGCGCCTTGAGCACCTGGCCGACGCCGGTCAGGGTGCCGCCGGTGCCGACGCCGGAAACGACGAAGTCGACGGCGCCGTCGGTGTCGTTCCAGATTTCCTCGGCGGTGGTGCGCCGATGGATTTCGGGATTGGCCGGGTTCTCGAACTGCTGCGGCATGATCGCGCCGGGGGTCGCCGCCACGATGTCGTTGGCCTTGGCGATCGCGCCCTTCATGCCGAGCGAGGCTGGGGTCAGGACCAGCTCGGCGCCGAGCAGGGCGAGCATCTTGCGCCGCTCGACCGACATCGATTCGGGCATCACCAGGATCAGTTTGTAGCCGCGCGCCGCGGCGACGAAGGCGAGCGCGATTCCGGTGTTGCCCGACGTCGGCTCGACCAGCACGCCGCGGCCCGGCGCGATGCGGCCCTGCGCTTCCAGGGCGTCGACCATGGAGACGCCGATGCGATCCTTGACGCTGGAGATCGGATTGAAGAACTCGAGTTTGGCGAGCAGGTTGGCGCGCACCCCCTTTTCCCGGGCGATGCGGTCGATGCGCACGAGCGGCGTATCGCCGATGGTGTCGGTGATAGACGCGTAAACGCGCCCTCGGCCGCGCGGGCGCTGACGGTCGCGCTTCGGGTCCCTATCGTTTTCTGGCATCACTCAGCCTCCAAGACGCGGGCGGCGCCAGCCGCGGCGCGTTTCTCTCGCAGCTTACACTTTTTGACGGCGCCATCATATAGATTGGCGCTGCACCCAATGTCAGATCGTGAAATCGCCGCTGGCTTTCTCCTCCGCGAGGATTTGCGCCCTTTCGGCTTCCTCGCAGAGTTGCTCGACGGTGATCGCGTCCAGATTGGCCAGGAACGACTCGCCGGCCTTGCGCACGGTCGGTTCGATGACCTTCTCGAGCAGCTTGGATCGCGACCCGATGTCGTCGGGATCGGCGGTGCTGAGGCTCGTCGAAGTGCGCACGATTTCGCCGACCGAAATCCTGCGGCGCTCGCGCGCCAATTCGTAGCCGCCTCGAGGGCCGCGCACGCCCTTGAGAATCTTGGCGTGAACGAGGCCCTGCAACAGCGTCTCCAAATGCCGAGGCGGCAATTTGTGCCGCGAGGCGAGCGCCTTGGCTGCGACCGGCGAGGGGCGCGAGTGCAAGGCGATGTCGACAACGGCGGCGATGGCGAGCAGGCTGCGTCGCGACAGCAGGTTCATCTCAGTTCTCCTCGTCTGAGCGCCCGGTCGAACCAAAACCTCTTGGCCCGCGCTCGCTCGCTGTGAGCCGCTCGCTTTTAATGAAAGCGACGCGCTCGACGGAACAAACGACGAGTTGCGCGATGCGCGCCCCTCGTCGGATGGAAAAAGGGCTTTGTCCAAAATTGACCAGTATGACGCCGATTTCTCCGCGATAGTCCGCGTCGATCGTCCCGGGGCTGTTGAGAACGGTCACCCCATCGTTCAGCGCCAGTCCGGAACGAGGCCGTATCTGCGCCTCGTAGCCTCGCGGCAATTCTATCGCCAAACCCGTCGGAATCAGCGCCCGCTCGCCTGGGTTCAGCACAATGTCCCTTCCTTCCGGAAGGGCCGCCACGAGATCCATCCCTGCTGCATCATCGCTCTGATAATGGGGCAATTGCAAGTCCCGAGAATGTGGAAAGCGTTGAAAAGAAACTCGTATCATTTCCGGCCCTTCAAAATGCCGCCGATGAGGTCGACCAGCCTGCGGGCGACCTCCTGTTTGTTCATGCGCGGCCATGGCTCGACGCCCTGGGCGCTGACGATCGCCACCTGATTGTCGGCGCCGCCGAACGTCCCTTCACCTTCGGCGACGCTGTTGGCGACAATCAGGTCGCAGCTCTTGCGCTTGAGCTTGTCGCGCGCGTTTTCGACGATCCGCTCGGTCTCGGCGGCGAACCCAATGACCAACGCCGGGCGGTCGGCCTTTCGGGCGCCGATGTCCGCGACGATGTCGGGGTTCTCGGTCAGCGACAGGACCGGCGCGCCGGCGGCGCCCTTCTTGAGCTTCTGGGCGCCGACCGCCTCGACGCGCCAGTCGGCGACCGCCGCCGCTGCGACGAACACGTCCGCTGGCAGGCTCGCCAGGGCGGCGGCGTGCATTTGCCGCGCCGTCTCGACGTGGACGACCTCGACGCCGGGCGGATCGGCGAGCGCGACCGGGCCGCTGATCAACGTCACTTCGGCGCCGGCGGCGCGGGCGGCCTCGGCGATCGCATGCCCCTGGAGCCCGGAGGACCGATTGCCGATGAAGCGAACCGGGTCGATCGGCTCGTAGGTCGGGCCGGAGGTCACGACGACGCGCCGCCCTGCGAGCGCGCCGTCGGCGGGCGCGCCGACGCTCGCGGGCAGGGGGATCGCGGTCGGCTGTTCGAGCGCGCGCTCGATCGCCGTGACGATCGCCAGCGGTTCGGCCATGCGGCCCGGCCCGAATTCTCCGCACGCCATCTCGCCGTCGTCGGGGCCGACGAAAGCGACGCCGTCGGCGCTGAGCGCCGCGACGTTGCGCCGGGTCGCCGGATGCAGCCACATGCGCACGTTCATCGCCGGCGCGACGAGCACGCGCTTGTCGGTGGCCAGAAGCGTGGTCGAGGCCAGATCGTTGGCGAGGCCCTGCGCCATTCGCGCCAGCAAATCCGCCGTCGCCGGCGCGACCACGACGAGATCGGCTTCGCGCGACAGTTCGATGTGGCCCATCTCGGCCTCGTCGATCAGGCTGAATTGATCGAAGCGGACCGCGTGGCCGCTCAGCGCGGCGGCCGACAGCGGCGTGATGAATTGCTTCGCCGCCTCGGTCATGACGACGCGCACGCTCGCGCCGCGCTCGCGCAGCCGGCGGATCAGTTCGAGCGACTTATAGGCCGACACGCCGCCCGCGACGATCAGCAGGATGCGGGCGCCCGACAGAGATTTGGCGGTCATGATCGCTTACGCCGTGAAGGCGGCGGGCGCCGATCCTTCGCTGGAGCTGGCGCGCGCCAAGTATCGCAACATAGGGTCGGAAACAACATGTCCGCAACGGCCAGACCGCGGTCGACGTGAAAAATCCGGATGAAATCTCTTTTCAATTGCGGGCTCATCGCAAATGAAACGCTATCCATACGAGCGCCGCCGCGATGACCCACAGCGGCGTCGCGACCCTCGCTGGCCATCCCGCATGGGGAGGCGCGCTCGGCGCCTCGGCCGGCGCGGCCTCGGCGTTGCGTTCCATCTGATGCGAGAGCCGCTCGAGGCGCGGCGGCGCCTCGGCGACGAGCTTGGCGAATTGCGAAACGCTGCGGCCGAGGTCCTCGATCCGGCCGCGCGGCCCCAGGTTCTCGGCGATCCAGCCGCCGACGACCGGCTCCGCCGTCGCCCACATGTCGAGGTGCGGGTCGAGCTTGCGCGCGACGCCTTCGACTACGACCATGGTCTTTTGCAGCATGACGAGTTCGATTCGCGTCCTCATGTCGAACAGCGCGGTGACCTCGAACAGCAGCGTCAGCAGCTTGGCCATCGAAATCTGATCGGCGGTGCGCGCGTGGATGGGCTCGCCGATCGCGCGCACCGCCTGCGCGAAATCCTCGACGCGATGGACGGCCGGCACGTAGCCCGCCTCGAAATGCACTTCGGCGACGCGCTGGTAGTCTCGTCGGATGAAGCCGTAGAGAACCTCGGCCAGGAAGCGTCGCTCCTTGCGGCCGAGGCGACCCATGATGCCGAAATCGATGGCGACGATGCGTCCCTGGTCGTCGACGAAGAAATTGCCCTGATGCATGTCGGCGTGAAAGAAGCCGTCCCGCAAGGCGTGGCGCAGAAAGGACTGAACCAGGGTCCGCGCGAGCTTGGGCGCGTCGAAGCCGAGCTCGGCGAGGCGCGCCGTGTCGCCGAGCGGCGTCCCCTCGATCCATTCCATCGTCAGGACTTCGCGCGTCGTGCGGTCCCAATCGATCACGGGGGCGCGGAACTCCGGGTCTTGGTTCAGGTTTTCCGCGAATTCGGACGCCGCCGCCGCTTCGAGGCGAAAATCCATCTCCATGCGCACGCTTCGCGCCAGCGTCTCGACGACGTCCGTCAGGCGCAGCCGGCGCAGGCTCGGCTCGAAGCGTTCGGCCTCGCGGGCGGCGAAGAACATATCGGAAAGATCGCGCGCGAAGCGCCGCTCGACGCCGGGCCGCAACAGCTTGACGGCGACGTCGCGCTCGCCGTCCCGCGTGCGCACGCGGGCGCGATGCACCTGCGCAATCGAAGCGGCGGCGACCGCGTCGCCGAATTCGACGTAGACGCTGTCGATCTTGGCGCCGAAGGACGCCTCGACCGTCGCGACCGCTGTGGCGCGGTCGGCCGGCGTCATGCGGTCCTGCAGCCTTTCAAGCTCCATCACCACCTTGGGGCCGACGATGTCGGGGCGGGTGGCGAGGAACTGCCCGAGCTTGACGTAGGAGGGGCCGAGCCGGTCGATCGCGGCGGAGAGGCCGCTGAGGCCGTGCGCGCCGCGCCGCGCCAGGAGATTGGCGAGGGCCAGCGGCGGCCTGGCGAGCGGCGGCAGCATCAGCGAATCGACGCCGACGAACGTGCCCTCGCGCGCCAGCACAAAGCCGGCGCGCGCCAGGCGCGATACGTGCCCGATGGCGGCCAAACGCGACAAGTTCAGAGTTTCCAACCCGAATGGATGGCGACGACGCCGCCCGTCAGCCGGGTGAATGCGACGCGCGAGAACCCGGCCTCCTCGATCATGTCGGCGAAGCGGTCGGGCGGCGGGAATTTGCGGATCGATTCGACGAGATAGCGGTAAGCCGGGCCATCGTCGGCCACCACCTTGCCGAGCGCGGGGATCGCGGCGTCGGAATAGGCCGCATAGATGCGGTCGAGAACCGGCACGTCGACGCGCGAGAATTCGAGGCATAGAAACCGCCCGCCGCGCTTGAGGACGCGGTAGGCCTCGGCCAGCGCGCGGTCCATGCGCGGAACGTTGCGAATGCCGAAAGCGATCGTGTAGGCGTCGAAAGCCGCGTCGGGCAGCGGCAGCGCCTCGGCGTTGCCCTCCACGAAGCTGATCCGCTCGCCCTCCTTTCGCTTTTGCGCCCGTCCCGCGCCGACGCGCAGCATATCGGGGTTGACGTCGACCACGGTCACCCGGGTCGCTTCGCCGCCCGCCGCCGCGACGCGAAACGCGATGTCGCCGGTCCCGCCCGCCACATCCAGATGCTGGAACGGGCGATGGCGCGGCGGGCGAAGCTTGGCCACGAAAATGTCCTTCCAGATGCGATGCAGGCCGAAAGACATCAGATCGTTCATCAGATCGTAGCGGTCGGCGACCTTGTGAAAGACGGCGTCGACGAGGCCCTGCTTCTCGTCGAGGCGAACCGTTCGTTCGCCGAAATGCGTCTGGGGGGCTGCGCTCGACATAGATCGTCTCCAAAGATCGCGCGCACCATAGACCGGCCGAGCGCGCCAAGCCAAATCGGACGGCGACGCCCGGGCCGGGCGGGGCGCGCGCGACGAAAACCGAGATTCGTTCGCGCGGCAGGCCCGCCGCGGCGACGTCGCTCGAATAGAGTCGCGCCGCAACAAGGACAAGCGAATTAACGCTCCGTTAGCCTCGCCATGATTTCGTCAAAGCTTGCGAAGGGCGCTAAGCGATGCCTTAAGCCCCGGGCTTCACTATCCGATCTCGGTCGGCGTCGGCCGATTCAAGCAAGTCGACCTTCCCTAACGGATACCGTCGTGGCCCTGGGCAGAACCATAAGAAAACACGTCTTTCGCCCGACCAACATCCCGGCGGCGATCGCCGCGCTGGTCGCCGTCGTCTGCGGCGCGCTCGCCGACAATCAGAACAGCCAGCTTTCCGACGAACGATCGCGCGCCGAAGTCATGGACCAGGTCAGCCTGATCCGGGCCAAGCTCGAGGGCGACATCAACGGCGACATCCAGCTCGTTCGCGGCATCGTCGCCGACATCGCCACCGAGCCGAATATCGCGCAAGCGCGCTTCGCCGAGCTTTCGGAGAACCTGCTGCAGAGCCGCTCGCAGATCAGAAGCATCGCCGGCGCCCCCGGCCTCGTCGTCTCCATGGAATATCCGTTGAAGGGAAACGAGGCGGTGATCGGGCTCGACTACCACAAGAACGAGCGCCAGCGCGAAGCGGCCTTGCGCGCGCGCGACACCGGCGACGTCGTCCTGGCCGGTCCGCTCGACCTGGTTCAGGGCGGCAGGGGCATCGTCGCCCGTTTTCCCGTTTTCACCAACCAACCCGATGGCGGCCGGTCTTTTTGGGGCATTCTTTCGGCGGTCATCGACATTGACGCGCTGTACCGCGACAGCGGCCTCGTCGGCCGCGACCTGCCGATCGACGTCGCCATCAGCGGCGAGGACGCGCGCGGCCAAGCGGGCGCCCGCTTTTTCGGAGACGCGTGGGTGGCGAACGATCGTCCCGTCGTCACCGACGTCAGCGTTCCCTCGGGATCGTGGCGGATCGCCGCCACGCCCAGGGGCGGTTGGGACGCGGAGCCGTCGAACCGATGGATTCTGCGGCTGGGAATTTTGGCCGCCAGCCTGTTGATCGTCGTTCCCGCCTGGCTCGCCGGCCGGCTGGTGGAGGAGCGGCGCGACCATTTCTCGAACCTGCGCGATCGCGAAAGGGAGCTCGAGCGGCTGTCGCGGCGCCTCGAACTCGCCCTCGACGCCTCGAAGGTCGGCGTGTGGGACTTCAACATCGACTCGCAAGAGCTGGTCTGGGACGACCGGATGAACGAGCTCTACAATTATCCGCTCGACGGCGGCGTTCGCGAATACCGGCATTGGCTGGACCGGCTCGACGAAACCGACGTTGCGCGGGCGATCGCGGATTTCGAGACGGCGTGGGCGAAGGGCCGCTACGAATCGCAGTACCGGCTCAACCTGGGCGATGGGCGAACCCGGGTCATCAAAGCGATCGGCAAGGTCTACGCATTGCCCGACAAGACCTCGCAGATCGTCGGGGTCAATTGGGACGTGACCGCCGACGTCGCGTTGACCGAGGATCTGACGCGCTCCAAGGCGCTGACCGAAGCGCGCAACGCCGAACTCGAAGCGGCGCGCGCCCGCATCGAATACAATTCCCTCCACGACTTCCTGACGCGGCTGCCGAACCGGATGTACATGGAGCGCGCGCTGGAGGAGCACGCGGCGCGTTGCGCGGCGAGCGGCGGCGGCGTCGTGCTCCTGCACGTCGATCTCGACGGCTTCAAGCAGATCAACGACACGCTCGGCCATTCGGCTGGCGACGCGATGCTGATCCACACGGCGCAAACGATCCAGCGCAACCTGCGCGACGGCGATTTCGTGGCGAGAACGGGCGGCGACGAATTCGTCGTCGTCTGCAACTCGGACGACGGCATGGACGGCTTCGACGAACTCGCCCGCAAGATCATCGAGAGCGTGCGAAAGCCGGCGATGTATGAAGGCCACGAGTGTCGCTTAGGGATGAGCATCGGCATCGCCGGCGCCTTCGGCGGCGCCGTCGATCGGCAGCGCCTGCTGGTCAACGCCGATCTCGCGCTCTACCGCGCCAAGAGCCTGGGCCGGAATCGGTTCGAATTCTACACCGCCGCGCTACAGGCCGAGATCCTGAACTCCAAGCGGACTGCGGACAGCATCATCGGCGGGTTGGAGCGCGGCGAATTCATCCCCTATTACCAGCCGCAATTCGACGCGCGAACTTACGAATTGGTCGGCGTGGAAGCGCTCGCCCGCTGGCGTCATCCCACGCGCGGCGTCGTCGCGCCGGCCGAGTTCATCGCGATCGCGGAAGAATTGACGGTGATCGGCGCCATCGACCGCGCGGTCCTCGAGCAGGCGCTGACGCAGTTCCGCCGTTGGCGCAACCGCGGCGTCGGCGTGCCGCGATTCTCGGTCAACGTTTCGTTGCGGCGGCTGCACGAGGACGATCTGTTGCAGCGCCTGCGCGACTTGCGCATCGAACCGGGCGTGCTGTCGTTCGAACTGGTCGAGACGATCTACCTCGACGAGCGCGACGACTGCTTCTCGCGAACCATCGATCAGATCAAGGCGCTGGGGATCGACGTCGAAATCGACGACTTCGGCACGGGCTACGCTTCGATCGTCAGCCTCACCAAGCTCAAGCCCCGTCGCCTGAAGATCGACCGGCAACTCGTCACGCCAATCGTGCGCTCGGACGCGCAGCGCCGCCTCGTTCGATCGATCGTCGACATCGGCCGGTCGCTCGATATCGAAATCGTCGCCGAGGGCGTCGAAACCATGGAGCACGCGCGGCTGCTGCGCGACCTCGGCTGCGACATCCTGCAAGGGCTACGCTTTCGCCAAGCCGATGGCGGCCGAAGACCTCGAGCGCTTCATGGCCGCCAGGACGCGGCTGATCGCGTCCTGATTCGGACCGCGATCGCCGCGCTCGCCCCTCACGCCGCCAGTTGGCGCAGCACGTAAGCCAGAATGCCGCCGGCGCGGAAATACTCCAGCTCGTCGAGCGTATCGATGCGGCAGATCAGCGGCACGCGCGTGATCTCGCCCGCGGCGGACTTGATTTCAGCCTCCAGTTTCTGGCGCGGCTTGAGATCGGCGGCGAGGCCGTGGATCGAGACGGTCTCGTCGCCTTTGAGGCCGAGCGACGTCCAGGACGTTCCCTCCTCGAACACCAGCGGCAGCACGCCCATGCCGACGAGGTTGGAGCGGTGGATGCGCTCGAAGCTCTGCGCGATCACCGCGCGCACGCCGAGCAGCTTGGCGCCCTTGGCCGCCCAGTCGCGCGAGGATCCCGTGCCGTATTCGCGCCCGGCGAAGACGACCAGCGGCGCGGCCTCGCTCTGGTAGCGCATCGCCGCGTCGTAGATCGCCATCCGCTCGCCCGAGGGATGATGGATGGTGTAGCCGCCCTCGACCACCGCGCCTTCCGAATCCTTCACCATCTGGTTCTTGATGCGGATGTTGGCGAACGTTCCGCGCATCATCACTTCGTGGTTGCCGCGGCGCGTGCCGTACTGGTTGAAATCGGCCGGGCGCACCTGATGCTCGATGAGATAGTTCCCGGCCGGGCTCGACGCGCGGATCGAGCCGGCCGGCGAGATGTGGTCGGTGGTGATGGAATCGAGGAACAACCCGAGAATGCGCGCGTTTTCGATATCCACGATGGGCTTGGGCTCCATCGTCATGCCCTCGAAATAGGGCGGGTTCTGCACATAGGTCGAGCCCATGTCCCAGGCGTAGGTGAGGCCGGCCGGAACCTTGACCTTGCGCCAATTGGCGTCGCCGTCGAACACTTCGGCGTATTTGCTCTTGAACATCTTCGCCGTGATGGTGTGTTCGATGAGATCGTGAATCTCCTGGGTCGAGGGCCAGATGTCGGCCAGATACACCGGCGCGCCCTTCTTGTCGTGGCCAAGCGGCTCCTTGGTCAGATCGGTCTGCATCGAGCCGGCGAGCGCATAGGCGACGACCAGCGGCGGCGAGGCGAGATAATTGGCGCGCACGTCCGGATTGACGCGGCCCTCGAAATTGCGGTTTCCCGAGAGCACCGCCGCGGCGACGAGATCGTATTTGGAGATCGTCGCCGAAATCTCCGGCGCCAGCGGGCCGGAATTGCCGATGCAGGTGGTGCAGCCGTAGCCGACGATGTTGAAGCCGAGCTTGTCGAGCGGCTTCTGCAATTCGGCCGCCGCGAGATAGTCGGCCACGACTTGGCTGCCAGGAGCGAGCGAAGTCTTCACCCAGGGCTTGACGGCGAGCCCCCTGGCGACGGCGTTGCGCGCCAAGAGCCCGGCCGCGATCATCACGCTGGGGTTGGAGGTGTTGGTGCAGGAGGTGATCGCGGCGATGACGACGTCGCCGTGGCCGAGGTCGAAATTCTCCCCCTCGACCTTGTGGCGTTCGGCGATCGCGGCGCCCTGCTTGAATTCCGAGGTCATGGCGCCGGCGAAGCCGGCCTTGGCCTCGGCGAGGACGACGCGGTCCTGCGGCCGCTTGGGGCCGGCGAGCGACGGCGTGACTTCGCCCAGCTCCAGCTCGAGCGTGTCGGTGAACACGGGATCGGGCGTCAGGCGGGTGCGGTAGAACCCCTGCGCCTTGGCGTAGGCCTCCACCAGCGCGACGCGCGCGTTCTTGCGCCCGGAGGTCTGGAGATAGGCGATCGCCTGCGCGTCGATCGGGAACAGGCCGCAGGTCGCGCCGTATTCGGGCGCCATGTTGGCGAGCGTCGCGCGATCGGCCACCGACATCGCGTTGAGGCCGGGGCCGAAGAATTCGACGAATTTGCCGACGACGCCGCGTCTGCGCAGCATCTGCGTGACGGTGAGCACCAGATCGGTCGCGGTGACGCCTTCGCGCAATTGGCCCGTCAGCTTGAAGCCGATGACCTCGGGCAGCAGCATCGACAGGGGCTGGCCGAGCATCGCCGCCTCCGCCTCGATGCCCCCGACCCCCCAGCCGAGCACCGCCAGGCCGTTGACCATCGTGGTGTGGCTGTCGGCGCCCACCAGCGTATCGGGATAGGCGATCTCGACCGTCTTGCCGCCGAGCTTCTCCTTGGCGGTCCAGACGGTCTGGGCGAGATATTCGAGATTGACCTGGTGGCAGATGCCGGTGCCAGGCGGGACGACCGAGAAATTGGAGAACGCTTGCTTGCCCCATTTGAGGAAGCGATAGCGCTCCTGGTTCTGCTCGTACTCGCGCTTGACGTTCTGGGAGAGCGCCTTGGCGGTGCCGAAGTGATCGACGACGACGGAATGGTCGATGACGAGGTCGACGGGAACGAGTGGATTGATCTTGTTGGGATCGCCGCCGAGCTTGGCCATCGCGTCGCGCATCGCCGCGAGATCGACGACCGCGGGCACGCCGGTGAAATCCTGCATCAGCACGCGCGCCGGGCGGAAGGCGATTTCGTGCTCTTTCTTGCCGCGGTTGACGAGCCAAGCCGCGACCGCCTCGATGTCTTGCTTCTTGACGGTGCGGCCGTCCTCGTTGCGCAGCAGGTTCTCCAGCACGACCTTCAGCGAGAAGGGCAATTGCGCGATGCCGGCAAGGCCGTGCCGTTCGGCCGCCTTGAGCGAAAAATATTGATAGGTCTTGGCCCCGACCTCGAGCGTCTTGCGACATTTGAAGCTGTCGAGACTGGCCATGGCGAGCGACTCCGATAATTGCGGGGAGGGAAAAGGATGCGCCGGCTTATAGATAAATTCCCATCGCCGGGCTACAGAAACTATCGTCTGAAGGCGCTCGATGAGATGGGCGCCGTCGAAGGAGACGTCATGCGCCTGAGCGCCAGGGACATCGCCATCGAGCGCGGCGGGCGCTCGATCATCGCCGGCCTTTCCTTTACGGCGCGCGCCGGCGAGGGCCTCCTGCTGACCGGGCCGAACGGCGCCGGCAAGTCGACCGTTTTGCGCGCCATCGCCGGCTTTCTGCCGCTCGCCGCCGGCGCCTTCGCGCTGGAGGGCGGGGCGAGCGAATCGAGCATCGGCGAACAGGCGCATTATCTCGGCCACGTCGACGCCCTGAAGGGCGCCCTGACGGCGGGCGAGAACCTCGCGTTCTGGGCCGGCGCGCTCGGGAGCGATTCGTCGAGCGGCGTCTGGCGCGGCGCGCTTCAGCGCCTCGGCCTCGCCCACGTCGCAGATTTCCCGGTGCGCGCGCTCTCGGCCGGGCAGAAGCGCCGCGTCGCGCTGGCGCGGCTTCTCGTCGCGCCGCGCCCCTTATGGCTGCTCGACGAGCCGACGACGGCGCTCGACGCGGCCGCGCAAGGGTTGTTCGCCGCGATCATGCGCGAGCACCTCGCCGCCGGGGGGCTGATCGTCGCGGCGACCCATGCGCCGCTCGGCCTCGAGGGCGCGCAGACGCTTCGCCTCGGCGCGTCCGTAGGGATCGCGGCGTGAGCGGGGCGGCGCGCGCGCTGTTCACCCGGGAATGGCGGATCGCCCGGCGCATCGGCGGCGGCGCCTCGGTCGGCGCGGTGTTCTTCCTCATCCTGGTGACGATCATGCCCTTCGCGCTCGGGCCGGATCTCAACCTGCTGGCGCGCATCGGCCCGGCGATCCTGTGGATCGCGGCGCTGCTCGCCACGCTGCTCGGCCTCGACCGCCTGTTCCAGGGCGACGCCGACGATGGCTCGCTCGACGTGCTGGTCAACGCCAGCCTGCCGCTCGAGCTGGTCGTGCTGGTCAAGTGCGCGGCCCATTGGGCGGCGAGCGCGCTGCCGCTGGTGATCGTCAGCCCGCTGTTCGGCATAATGTTGGCGATGGAGGCGCGCCCGCTCGCGCTCGTCGCGCTGAGCCTGGCGGCCGGCACGCCGGCCCTCACCATGCTTGGCGCGATCGGCGCCGCGCTGACGGTTTCGCTCAGGCGCGGCGGCCTGTTGATGGCGGTGCTGATTTTGCCGCTGGCGATCCCGGTGCTGATCTTCGGCGTCTCGGCCGCCTCGGCCGCGAGCGGCGGCTACGCGCCGTTCGCCATGCCGTTCACGATGCTGTGCGCGATCTCGCTCGCGGCGATCGCGCTGGCGCCCTTCGCGGCGGCGGCGGCGCTCAGGCACGTGAGGGAATAGGGGCGCTTGCCGCGCCGCCGGCCCGCTCGGCTCACCCCGCTTGATCTGGCGCAAGGCGCTTCGGGAGCGGCGGATCATCATCGCCGGCGTCGTGGGGCGCTTGAACCCGCTGCTCTTGCGACGCGAGCGCCGCGTTCGGCGGCGCGGATGGGCTTGCGCCGATGACCGCTCTTCCTCAGCTCGATCTCGCGGCCCAGAGCGCGGCGCAATGGGTCGATGATCTCGACCGGCGCCTCGGCTGGCTCGATCGCGACAAAGTCTATCTCGCTCTCGTGGCGACCCTTCACGCCCTGCGCGACAGCTTGCCGCCGCAGGAGGCGGTGTTCCTGGCGCAATGCCTGACGCCGCTGGTGCGCGGCCTCTATTACGAGGGCTGGCGGATGTCGAGGCCGTCCCGCCCCGCCAAGACCCGCGACGCCTTCCTGGAGCGCATTCGCGACGGCGTCCATCACGACGCCGGCATCGACGCCGACGAGGTCGGCCGCGCGGTCCTGGCTCTCGTCGCCGCCCATATGCCGGCCGCGGAATTCGAGAACGTCAAAGCCGCCACGCCGAAGGAGCTGCGCGCGTTCTGGCCGGCCTGAGGAAAGGCCGCGGCGAGCCCTCCGGGGAGAGTCGAACATGTCGCCGTCGAACAGCGTCAGGCTCTTCCTCTGCGGCGACGTGATGACGGGACGCGGCGTCGATCAGATCATGGCGCATCCCAGCGATCCCGCGCTCTACGAGGACGCCGTCGCTTCGGCGCTCGATTACGTGCGGTTCGCCGAAGCCGTCAACGGCGCGATCGCGCGCCGGGCCCCTCCCTCCTATGTCTGGGGCGCCGCTCTCGACGAACTGGAGCGGCGCGGGCCGGATTTTCGCGTGATCAATCTCGAGACCAGCGTCACGCGCTCCGACGCCCACGTTCCCAAGGGCATCAACTATCGCATGAGCCCTCAAAACGCCGACTGCCTGACGGCGGCGGCAATCGATTGCTGCGTCCTGGCCAACAACCACGTGCTCGACTGGGGCCGCGCCGGCCTGTTGGAGACCCTCGACACGCTCGAGCGCCTGAACGTCAAGACCGCCGGCGCCGGCCGCGACGCGACCGAGGCGCTCAGGCCGGCGATTCTCGCTTCGTCCGGCGGGCCGCGCGTGCTGGTCTTCTCCTTCGCGTCGACGACCAGCGGCGTCCCGTGGGATTGGGCCGCGCGCCAGGATGCACCCGGCGTCGCGCTGCTGCCGGACCTCGGCGAACGCGGCGCCGCCTGGGCGGCCGAGCGGGTTTTGTCGTTCAAGCGGCCGGGCGATGTCGTCGTCGCCTCGATCCATTGGGGCGACAATTGGGGATACCACGTCCCAGACGAGCAGCGACGGTTCGCCCGCGCGCTGATCGACGCGGCGGGCGTTTCGATCGTGCACGGCCATTCCTCGCACCACGCCAAGGCGATCGAGGTCCACCACGGCCGCCTCGTTCTCTACGGCTGCGGCGACTTCCTCAACGACTACGAAGGCATCGAAGGCTACGAGCAATTCCGCGGCGACCTGGCGCTGATGTATTTCGCCGACGTCGACGCTTCGAGCGGCGAGCTCAGGGCGCTCGAAATGACGCCGCTGCGCATCAGGCGGCTCCAACTGCAGCGCGCTTCGCGCGCCGAAGTCGCATGGCTGGCGAAAACCCTCGACCGGGAATGCAGGCGCTTCGGCGCGCGGGTGACGACGATGCGCGAGGGAACGCTCGCCTTGTCCTGGCGGGGCGAAGGGCGATCCGAGTGAGGCCGTTTGCGGTCGAATAGCCGGCGGGTTCGCGCAGGCCCTCATCCGGCGCTTCGCGCCCCACCCTTCGTCAAATAGGTCTCGAACCATCGCGCCGCACGGGCGGCGACGGCTTCGAGCGCGCCCGGTTCGGGAAAGAGATGCGTCGCGCCGGGGACGATCTCGATCGCCTTGGGCCCTTTGAGCCGCGCCAGCGCCTGCTCGTTCAGCTCGATCACGCCGAAGTCGGCGCCGCCGACGATCAGCAGCGTCGGCGTCGTCAGCCCGTCGAGCGCCGCGCCGGCGAGATCGGGCCTGCCGCCGCGCGACACGATGGCGCCGACGCGGGTCCCGAGTCGCGCCGCGGCGACTAGCGCGGCCGCCGCGCCGGTGCTGGCGCCGAAAAAGCCGAGCGGCAAACGGCGCAGCCGCGGCTCTCGTTCGATCCAGCCGACCGCCTGCGCGAGGCGCTCGGCGAGCAGCGCGATGTCGAAGACGTTGGCTCGGTCGGCCTCTTCCTCTTCGCTGAGGAGATCGAACAGCAGGGTGGCGATGGCGCGTTCGTTCAGCGCGTCAGCGACCGCCCGGTTGCGCGGGCTGAAGCGGCTCGATCCGCTGCCGTGCGCGAAGACGACCAGGGACCGGGAGTCGGCCGGAAGGGTCAGCGTTCCCGCAAGGCCGAGCGGGGGGACGCTCACCTCGTGCGACGGTGCGTTGCTTCGAGCCCCGATCATGAGCACGGCTCGCCTGGCGGGCAATATTAACTATCCTGGCACGCCGCCCGCCGCGGCTCATTGACAGACGTCAACGGGCGTTCCTTTCCGCGTCCGTTGCAACGAACGGCCGCCCTCGCCGGCTGCGATCCGCGCCGGCGCCGGCGCGGCCATCGGCGATCGAGCGGCCGATACATGGGGGCCACGCAGGTAGGGTTATCTCCGCCAAACCACGGCGACCGAATCGGCGTCCGAGCCGCTCGCCGACATCGGCCGTACACCACTTGTTAAGTGGCCGAACCCACGGTTGTTCGAACATCGGCGGAGTCGATTCCATGTTGCGAATTTTCGGGTGGCTCGTGGCGTTCGCCGCAGCGTCGGGCGCACTGGTGATGTTCGCCAACTCGCCCGGCGACGCTTCCAGAGCGACGCGCCGCTTTCTTGTCGCGCAGCTGGCGCCGCTCGCGCCGCTCGCCGAATTCTTCCGCGGGTCGAACTTCTATCATGTTCGCGACGACGGCTCGGTCGCCTCGCAATTCGACGTATTCATGATCGACAGGAAGTTCGACGACTCGCTTGCGGCCTGCCTGCGATCCAGCGGGCCCGATCCGGCGGCGACGCTGCAGAAATTTCTCGCGATGTACGACCGCGAGACGGTCGCCGCCGTGACGTCCTGCTACGTCGGGCTCTATCCGCCGCGCTTCTGCCAGGACCTCCATCGCGCCCGACTCGCCGCCGTCATGGAAATGTATCTGCGCACGCGCGACCGAGCGAAGGGGCGGCCCAACCTCGAACTGGCGGGAGGGCGGGTTTCCAATGACGCCGACGTTCAGTCCGCCTCGCGCGAAGACGAAGGGGAGGGGCCCGACGACCAGGCGATTTTCGCCAACCTCCGGCGACTCGCCAGGGAAGGTTACGTCTCGCTCGACGATTTCGGCTGGTTCCCCCGCCCGGAAATCCGCGCCGCGTTGCAGGACGTGGCCGCGGAGCGGGCGCCCTGCGCGATGCGAGCCGCGGAGGCGCCGTGATGGACCAAGCGACCAAACTGACGATCGTGGCCTGCGGCCTTGCGCTGGCCGCGCTCGCGCTCGTCGTCGGGGTTCATCGCGGCCCGCCGATCGATCCCGTGCGGGCGTTCATCGAGGGCGACCCGGACGCCGACCCGGACTTCACGCCGAGACTGAGGACGGTCGAGGAACAGAAGGAAGCAGACTCTTTTCGCCGCGCCATGACCAAATCGCACGCGATGTTTCTGGCCGAGCTTTTGAAGGCGGAGGGCTATTGGGGCGCCGACTACTGCGGGCCGAGCCGCAGGGAATTGCGCGGCGCCCTGGCGCGGTACGCGGAAGTCAGGGCGACCGATTTCCATCTCGCGATTTCGCAGCAGTTCATGACGCGCGAGGAGATGACGCGATTGTGGGGCTCGCCGGACGACCAGCTGGCGCTGCACCAGGCCAACGATCGGCTGCACGCCGGCATCGTCACGAAAAGCGATTTCTTCGAACCGGACGCCCGCTATCTGAAGATTTACGTCTTTCCCGACGACGTCAAACCGGCCTGCGCGGAGCCGATGACCAAGGCCGTCCGCGAGGAGCCGAAACGCGGGTTCGACGATTCTTACCAGCGGACGCTGAAATGATGCGGCTCGGCGCCATCCCGCCGCCGGGCTTTCCCGGCGCGGCGAGGAAGAGGAGCGCGGCGCGTTGACGACGCCGCCGTTCGGCAAGCGCGGCGCTCCGCCGCCCTCGGCTGCGGCGGGCGGGCGCGAGGCCGCTCCGTCGCCGAGCCTCGCGAAATCGAGAGGCGACGTCGCTCTCGATCGGGACGAGCGTTTCGTTCCGACCAGAATCGTTCCGGTCCTTGTTGCGGGCGTCGTCGTCTTCTTCGTCGACCTCGGGCTCAGTCAGACGATCCTCGCCATCGAGCGCGCCGCAGGCTTTCAGGCGTGGCTGTTGAGCGCGCGATATTCGGGGATCGCTTGGGATCGGAGCGGCATCGTCCCGATGGCGCTGGTTTGGAGCGTTCTCCAATTCGTTCGTCTCGCGGCCTTAATCTGCCTGCCGGCTCACTTCGTCCTGAGATGGTTGAAATTCACCGGCCTCGGCGCCTATGCCGTCGGCGGCCTTTGCGTCTCGTTCGTGTGGCTTGCGCTCGCGGCCACGCAAGGCGCCCTGGTGGATATTGCGGCGATCGTGATCTTGCTGTCCGACGGCGCGGTCGTCGGTCTTCTCTATCGGCTCCTCTCGGGCGCGGTTCCCTCCGCAGGGCGGCGCGAGACGCGGAGGTCGGACGCGATCGCGCCGCCGCCGGACAGGTCGGCGGATTGACGCGGCTTCGGTCCGGCGTCGTCCTGCGCGGGCGCGCCGGGCCGCGACTCCGGCCTTGCCATTGTCCTACAATAGTGATCGTCTCTCCCCCGACGCCGCCGTCGTCCGGCGGACGTCGAACACCTCGCAACATGGGAGGACACGATGCCGAAATATCTGTTCGAAGCCCAATACACCGCCGCGGGCGCCAAGGGTCTCGCGCACGACGGCGGCACCAGCCGCCGTTCGGTGGTCGCGAAGATGGCGGAGGGGTTAGGCGGCAAGCTGGAGACCTTCTACTACGCCTTCGGCGGCGTCGACGTATTCGGCATTGTCGACCTTCCCGACAATGCGAGCGCCGCGGCCATGGCGCTCGCTATCAGCCAGGGCGGCGGCGCGACCGGCAGGACCGTCGTGCTGATCACGCCGGAGGAGATGGACAACGCCAGCAAGAAGGCCGTCGCGTATCGGCCGCCGGGTCACTGAGGCGGCGCGGCGCGAAGCGCTCCCTCCCCCCTTGTGGGGAGGGCCGGGGTGGGGGGTCGTGCTGAACCCCCAGAATTCAGCCCTCGGCCGAGATGCGGATCGGCCGGTTCGACCCCCCACCCTAACCCTCCCCCGCAAGGGGGAGGGGGTTTATGTCTTGCCCGGCCAGACAGGCGCCGAACGGAACCAGGATGATAGGCGACAGTTGGCCCCCGGCTGGCCGCAGGGTCGCCGCTTCTATTCGCCCGCCGCGTCGGAGACGCATTTCTTGGTGAAGGACGTCTTGGCGGCGCCGGCGAGCTTCTTGTCGGTCGCCTGGGCGACGCACGTCGGGTCGGCGAAGGCGAGCGTCGGCGCGCCGGCGAGAACGACCGCGAGAGCGGCCAGAGCGAGGATCCTGGTCGTGAAACGTTTCTCCTAGAGATGCGCCGGCGCGCCGCGACGGCGGCTTCGGCGCGCGAGACAATGCCGTCGGCGCCCGCCCTTGGCAATGCCCGGCGCCGCGCCTTATTGCCGCTCTTCGGGCGGCGGCGACGGCGGTAGGACGAACGCGGGCCGTGCGATCCGCTTCGACGCGCGCGAGCGGACGTCTCAGCGCAGCAGCCGCTCGAATTGCTCGATGTCCACGGGGGGGCTGAACAGGAAGCCCTGGTAGGTCGGGCAGCCGTGGCTCTCGAGGAACCGGCGCTGGGCCTCGGTTTCCACCCCCTCGGCGATCACGGCCAGCCCGAGGCTTCTGGCCAGGGTGATGATGGTCTGCACGACCGCCGCGTCGTTGGCGCTGTCGGGGAGGTCGCGCACGAAGGAACGGTCGATCTTGAGTTGGTCCAGCGGCAGCCTGGTCAGATACGACAGCGACGAATAGCCGGTGCCGAAGTCGTCCATCGAGAATCCGACGCCCAGCTTTTTCAGCGCCCGCATCTTCTCGATCGCGTCCTCGATGTCGTCGATGATCAGGCTTTCCGTCAGTTCGAGTTTCAGCTTCGCGGTGGGAGCCCCGGCCTGTTCCAGCGCGTCGCGCACCTGGTCGACGAAATCGCTCTGTCGGAACTGCCGGGCGCTGACGTTGACGGCGAGGCTGAGCTCGCGGGTGCGCGCGTCGCCCGACCAGTCCTTCAGCCGCAAACAGGCGGCTTGCAGCACCCAACGGCCGATCGGCAGGATCAGCCCGGTTTCCTCGGCCAAGGGTATGAACTCGCCCGGCGCCACCAGGCCGCGTTCGGGGTGGCGCCAACGCAGCAGCGCTTCGGCGCCGATGAAGGCGCCGGCGCCGTCGACCTGCGGCTGATAATGCAGCACGAACTGGCGATCGTGAACGCCTAACCTGAGCTCGGACTCGAGGACCGTCCGGGCGGCGAGGGCGCCCTGCATCACCGGATCGAAAAAGCGCAGCGTGTTGCGCCCGGCGGACTTGGCCTGATACATCGCGATGTCGGCCTGCTTGAGCAGTTCGTCGAGCGAATCGCCGGCGTCGGCGAACAGCGTCACGCCGATGCTCGGGGTGGAGTGACGCACGCGCCCGGCGATCGTGTAGGGCCCGGCCAGCGCCGCCAGAATCTTTTCGCCCGCCGCCTTGGCTTGCGCCGCGGCCTCCTGGGCGTTCTCGCTCAAGTCCTCGAGCAGCACGACGAACTCGTCTCCGCCGAGGCGGGCGACGGAGTCGCCGTTGCGCACGCAGGCGGCGAGCCGCCTCGCGACCTCGACCAGCAGTCGGTCGCCGACGTCGTGGCCGCTGGTCTCGTTGAGAATCTTGAAGTTGTCGAGATCGATGAACAGCAGCGCCCCTTTTCGCCGGCTGCGGCCGCAACCGGCCAGCGCGTGCTGCAGACGGTCGAGAAACAGGCGGCGGTTGGGGAGCTGGGTCAGCGGATCGTAGAAGGCCAGGTACTCGATCTTGTCTTCCGCCGCCTTGCGTTCGGTGATGTCGACCAGCGTGCCGACATAGTGGGTGATCTCGCCGCGATCACGCTTGACCGCGGTGATGTTGAGCCATTCGGGGAAAATCTCGCCGTTCTTGCGGCGGTTCCAGATTTCTCCCTGCCAAGACCCTTCGCTGGCGATGCGATCCCACATCGCCCGGTAGAAGGCGGCGTCGTGCCGGCCCGATTGCAGCATGCTGGGCGTCTTGCCCGCGACGTCCTCGCCGGCGTAGCCGGTGATTTCGGTGAAGGCCCGGTTGACGCGCAGAATCACTTTGTCGGCGTCGGTGATGACGATGCCTTCCTGCGCTTCGAAAGCGGTGGCGGCGATGCGGAGCTGTTCTTCCGTCTTCTTCCGTTCGGTAATGTCCCGTGCGATGCCGAGAATGCCGATGGGTTTGCCCGCCTGATCGCGGAGCGGCGTCTTGATCGCCTCGAAAAGGCCGCGGTAGCCGTCGGCGGCGAAGGTCAACCACTGGTCGTCGGCTCGAGGTTTGCCCGCCGCCATCGTCTGGCGATCTTTCATGCTGACGGTTTCGGCGATATCCCTGGCGACGAAGTCGTAAATCGTCTTGCCGACGATTTCGCTTTCGCGGACGCCGGCGAAGCGCTCGAACTGCGCATTGCAGCGCAGGAAAGCGCCGTTGGCGTCCTTCATCCAGACCAGATCGGGAATGCTCTGCACCAGGGTGCGCAGTTGCCCCTCGCGATCGCGTAGGTCGCGGTGCGCGCTCAGGCTGGTCAGACCGTCGGCGAGGCGCCGGCCAATCTCCTGGAACAGCCGTTTCTCGTCCGCGGTCCATGTCCGCGGAAAAGAGCATTGATGCAGTCCAAACATGTAGGCCTTGCCCGTCTTCGGGTGGATGGCCATTGAAAGCATCGACTGAATGCCGAATTCCGTCGACACCTCTTCGGGCGGCGCCCGCTCGGACCCCGGACCAAAGGAGACGGGGTCGCGCGAAGCCAGAACGGCGGCCATGGTCTCGCGGACCTCCAAGTCGAGGGGAAAGTCGGTCCCCAGGGCGAGAGCGCCGGGATATTCGGAGCGGGTGCGCTCCATCGGCACGCGCCACGACGCGGCTTCGGGGTCGCAGGGATAGACCAGCCACGCCCGATCGCATTTGAAGATCGACAGCGTCGCGCCGAGCACCTGGCTCATCATCGTCTCGAGATCGCACGTCTCCTGCATCGCCAGGTTGATCCGATCCATGCATTCGAAGAAATGCAGGTTGGCCTGAAGCTGGCGGTATATCTGTTTGCGCTCGGCGCGAACGCGCAGCACCATGATTCCGAACGCCAGATCGCCGGCCAACTGTTCGAGGAGGCGGATTTCCTCGACGGTGAAGGCGTTGGGCTCCGGAGAGTACATGTTGAGAGTGCCGAATACGACGCCGCTTTCGTCCTTTAGCGGCAGCGCGATGCCGGAAAGATAGCCTCGCTGCAGCGCTTCGGCGCGCCAGGG